>NZ_JBRRCR010000136.1:0-6744 GCF_056759115.1 Stenotrophomonas sp. STEN087
GGGGGGTGCCCCGCCCGGGCGGCGGGGGTGGTGGCGCCCCCCCCCCGGGCGGGGGGCGGGGGCCCGCCCCCGCCCACCAGAAGGGGGCCCCCACCCCTCGTTCCCCCCTGGCTCGCAAATCGCCACCATTTGTAGTGAAATGGTCATCTGAAGCGGGGGTGCCTGGATTGCCAGGCTGAGAGAGTCCCTTGGAACCTGATCCGGTTTGCACCGGCGTAGGGAGCTTTGAGCAGCAGTCGCACCCCCGTTCCGGGCAGGTGCGTCCGTGCGCCGTCGCTTCGTCTCCCTTGCTGTCAGAAGACGAACCGAATGAACCGCTGCCTGCGCCCCACCCTGCTCGCCCTTGCCCTCTGCGCCGCCCTGCCGCTGCATGCCAGCGCTGCCGAGGCATCCCCCGACGTGGACGCCACTGGCGCCGAACGTTCGCCGACCGAGCTGGCCGCCGTGCGCGTGCAGGCCGGCAAACCCGCAGCCGATACCTCGCGCGCCAATGCCTTCGGCGGCGGCAGCTGGAAGGACACGCCTGCCTCGGTGAACGTGCTCGACCGCGATTACCTCGACCGTCGCCAGGTGCGTTCGCTGTCCGAGCTGGCCAGCAACGATGCCTCGCTGGGCGATGCCTACGCACCGGTCGGCTACTACCAGAACATCGCCATCCGCGGCTTCGCCCTGGACGCAGCCACCGGCTACCGCTTCAACGGCCTGGCCATCGCCGGCGAACAGCGCCTGGCCCTGGAGAACGTGCAGGAAGTGCAGATCCTCAAGGGTGAAGCCGGCCTCGCCGCCGGGGTGATGGCCCCGGGCGGCATCATCAACTACGTGGGCAAGCGCCCGGCCGAAGTGCGCACCGTCACCCTGGGCACCGATTCGGAAGGCTCGCGCTATGTCGCGGCCGATGTCGGCCACTGGATCACGCCGCGATTCGGCGTGCGCCTCAATGCTGCGTGGGACGCCAGCAACTCCTACGTCGAGCACGCCGACGGCAACCGCAATTTCTACTCGCTGGCCGCTGACTGGTTCATCGGCGAACGCGGCAAGCTGGAAGTGGATGCCAACTACCAGACCAGCACGCAGCGTTCGGTCTCCGGCTACCAGCTGCTGGGCGCCAGCGAGCTGCCGCGCGGCGTCGACCGCAAGCACCTGCTCGGCTACCAGCCGTGGCAGCGCCCGGTGGATATCGCCAGCACCAACATCACCGCCCTGCACACCTACGATTTCAACGAGCGCTGGCAGTCGCGCGTGTCGGTGGGCTACAGCCGTTCGGTCATCGATGACAACGTGGCCTTCGCCTACGGCTGCTACTACACCGCGCAGTGCGCCGATGGCAGCACGCCGGGCAATTACTTCGCGCCCAATGGCGACTACGACATCTACGATTACCGCAGCCCGGACGACACCCGCCGCAACCAGCAGGCGCGCGCCGAACTGCGCGGCCGTTTCGACACCGGCAGCGTCGGCCACGAGCTGACCGTCGGCGCCGACTATTTCCGCCGCACCGTCGATCGCCGCCCCAGCGTCAACGAATACGTGGGCAGCGCCAACATCCACGATGCACAGGTACCGGTGTACGAGCCCTCGCCGCTGCAGCCGGGCCCATCCGCGCGCCGCCTGGACAGCCGCCAGACCGCCGTGTTCGCGCTGGACCGCATCAGCTTCGGTGATGACTGGCAGTGGCTGGCCGGTGGCCGTTTCGTGCGCCTGGACGAGCGTGCCTATGACAAGCGTGGCGCCCTGCAGCGGCAGAGCCGCCTGTCGCGCTTCCTGCCGCAGACCGCGCTGGTGTGGAAGGCCAATGACCAGCTCAACATCTACGGCAGCTACGTGCGCGGCATCTCGCTGGGCCAGGAGGCGCCGTTCTGGACCACCAACGCCGATGAGTTCCTGCCGTCGGTGCAGTCGCGCCAGCTGGAAGTGGGCGTGAAGTACGTGCCGGTGGAAGCACTGACCCTCGGCGCGGCGCTGTTCCGCATTTCCCAGCCGTACCAGTTCGCCCAGCCGGACGATAGCGAGGCAGGCTACACCTTCGTGCAGCAGGGCACGCAGACCCACAGCGGCCTGGAACTGACCGCCAACGGCCAGCTGACCGATGCGCTGCAGATCGTCGCCAGCGCCAGCGTGCTGCAGGCGCGCGCACACGATGCAGGTACGCCGGCGTATGAGGGCCACCAGCTGGTGAACGTGCCCAAGGTGCGTGCCAGCGTGCACCTGGCCCATGCGCTGCCCTTCGTGCAGGGCCTGGATGTGACCGGTGGCTGGCGCTATGCCTCGTCCAACGTGGCCCGCGCCGATGGCAGCGTGCGTGCCCCGGACTACTCGGTGTTCGATGCCGGCCTGCGCTTCCAGCATCGCCTGCACGAGCGTGCGGTGACCTGGAACCTGTCGGTGGACAACGTGTTCAACCGCTTCTACTGGCGCGATACCGGCAGCAGCGGCGGTGATTACTACCTGTTCCCCGGTGCACCGCGACAGGCGCGCCTGTCGGTGACGTTCGCGCTGTGAGCGGCGTCCTGCTCGAGTGGACCGCCGCGCTGTGCAGCGTGCTCGGCGTCTGGCTGATGGCCCGCCGCCGGCTGGCGGCGTGGCCGGTGGGCCTGCTGTCGGTGGCGCTGTACGGCGCGGTATTCGCCGAGGCCAAGCTGTATTCGGACACGCTGCTGCAGGTGGCCTTCGGTGGCTTCCTGGTCTACGGCTGGATCAACTGGCGCCAGCATGCCGCCGACGAAGGCAGCATCCGCATCGTGCCGCTGGCGCGCGGCAAGGCGCTGCGCGACGTGGCCATCGGCCTGTGCGGTGGCATCGCCCTGGGCACGGCCATGCACAGCTTCACCGATGCGGCGCTGCCGTGGCTGGATGCGATGCTGACCGCGCTGAGCCTGGTCGGGCAGTGGTGGCAGGCGCGCCGCCACGTGGCGTGCTGGTGGGTGTGGATCGCGGTGGACGTGGTCTACGTGGGCACGTACCTGTTCAAGTCACTGCATGTGACCGCGGTGCTGTACGTGTTCTTCCTGGGCCTGGCGGTGTTCGGCCTGCGGGCGTGGAGCGCCGCGGCACGCGAGCAGGAGCTTCGGTAGTCGCCAACCTTGGTTGGCGCCACGGTCATCCACGCATGGCGTGGCTCTACTGGGTCAGGGCCAGGCCCAGGCGCAGCGGCTGCCGCATGTCGGCCGGCGGGGCCTCGGTCAATGGCTTGGCCTGCAGGGTGCTGCGCAGGTCGGCGTCGACCTTGGCATCGCCCAGGCTGTCGAACTCCAGCTTCGAGATGCGGCCATCGCCCGCGATCCACACGCTGACGACCAGCGGAGCGGGCGCGGAGGCAGCCGGCTGCGCCTGCATCCATTCCAGCACGCGCTGCGCGCGGGCGTCTTCGGGCTGCTGCAGGCGCTGCTGCAGCTGCCCGCCGACCGAGGCCGCATAGGCCATCCAATGTGCCGGCGCTTCCTGCGCGGCGACCGGGCCACTGCCCAGCGCCAGCAGCCCCAGCAGTGAGGCCAGCGGCCGCCACCAGCGCCGTGCGCCCGCTCGTTTGCCTTCAGAAGCCATGCCTGCCCTTCCTTGTCATCCAGCCGATCATGGTCGGCGCCGCAGATGACAGGTCGATGGCGGCAGTGATGCCTTATTCGCCCAGGTCGGCCAGCACCCTGCGCGAGGGCGCGAAGAAGGTGACGCCGGTGGTGGCGGTCGAGAAATCCAGGATCCGGTCGTGCAGCGGGGCGGGGTTGCCGATGAACATGCGCTCGAGCATCTGCTCGATCACCCACAGGCGGCGCGTGTAACCGATGAAGTAGGTGCCGTACTCGCCGCGGCCCGGGTTGGCGAAGGGCATGTTGTCACGCAGGATCTCATGCTCGCCGTCGGCATCCTCGATGGTGCACAGCGTCTTGTGCGACTTCTGCGCGTCGGCCGGGGCATCGTCCAGCTCGATGTTGTCGTGCTTGGTGCGGCCGATGATCGCTTCCTGCGCCTCGGTCTTCTGCGCGCGCCAGGCATCCAGGTTGTGCAGGTACTTCTGCACGACCACGTAGCTGCCGCCGGCATGGTCGGGGTCTTCGTCGCCGACGATCGTGGCTTCCGGCAGCGAAAGCCCTTCCGGGTTGGCCGTGCCATCAACGAAGTCCAGCAGGTCACGGCCATCGAAGTAGCGGAAGCCGGCCACCTCATCCACCGTCTCCACGGCATCGCCGAAGGCCATCAGCAGGTTGCGCTCGAAGGCGACGATCAGGTCCATGGTGCGCGCGCGCACGTGGTACAGCAGGTCACCCGGGGTGGACACGGCGGTGTGGGTCGCGCCCTTGATCTCGCGGAACGGCTTCAGCTCGCGCGGCGGCGTGCTGCCCACCACCGCTTCCCACACGCGGTGGCCGATGGCCACGTTGCAGGTGAAGGTGCGCTCGATATCGCGGATGGCGGTGTTCTTGATCAGGTCATCGCTGCTGCCCAGCACCTCGCGCACCTTGGCGATGGAATCGGCATCGTCCTTCACCTTCAGCACCAGGAACGCGGCCGAGTGGGTCAACGGCGCGGTGATCTGCTGCGGCTCGTTGTGGAGCGTGTGGTTGAGGGCGGTGATCGGTGCGGGCTGGGAATTCACGGTACATCCTGCTGGCGTGGGGCGGGCGCGTCGCGCGGGGCGAAGTGCGGGCGATTCTAGCGGAAGCCCCCTGCAGATGGTGGAGCTGTAGTAGAGCCACGCCATGCGTGGCTGAGGAAAGCATCCACGCATGGCGTGGCTCTACTGGAGCGTGGGCGTGATGCACATCGATGTCAGGTTTTTTCCGCCGGCGGCGTCTTCAATCATCACTACACGCCGCTTGGAGCCCGCATGCACGCCCCGGACATCGCTGCCACCACCACTCAACCAAGCCGCCGCTGGCCCACCGGTCGCCTCCTGCACTGGCTTGCGCGCAGCGCGGGCATGCTGCGGCGCGCACCGCTGCGGCTGTTCCTGCTGGCGCTGCTGCCGATGCTGGTGGAACTCGTGCTGCAGCTGGGCGTGCCGGTCGCCGGCGTCGTGGTATCCAAGCTGGTGGTGCCAGTGGTATCGATGTGGGCCCTGCTGATGCTGGACTCGTCCGTCCGCACGGGGCGCTTCGCGCCGCTGCAGGCAGGCCGCCGGCTGCGTGCACATCCCGCGACGGTCGCGGTACTGGCGCTGCTCTCGGCAGTGGTCTTCGCCGGCCAGGTGGCGATGGCCGGCGTGCTGGCCGGGCCTGCGGCCGCGGGTGCCTTCGCTCTGGGTGACAGCGCGGTGCTGGCCACCACGGTCACTCGCCTGCAGATCGCCCTGGTGCTGGCCAGCGGCCTGCCGCTGGGCATGCTGCTGCTGACCACACTGCCGCGTGCGCTGCTGGATGGCATCCCCGCACGGGCTGCCCTGCACGACAACCTGCGGCTGCTGCGCGAAGGCTGGCGTCCGCTCGGTGCCTACCTGCTGCTCAATGCGGTGCTGCTGCTGGCGCTGCCGTACCAGCCGTGGCTGCTGCTGCCCCTGCTGCTTCTCGGCTACGTATCCTATTGGATCTACCGCGACGCCTTCGCGGACGGCATCGGCTGAGGAGCGCGGGTGGGCAGGACGCAGTCCATCGACATCGCAGAGGTGCTGCGGGCGCATTGGCCCCTGCTCGCACGCATGGCCGGCGGCTACGCGCGCGAGCCGGCGCGTCGCGACGATCTGCTGCAGGAGATCAGCATCGCCTTGTGGCAGGCGCTGCCACGCTGGCGCGGCGAAGAAGGCACGCTGCGCGCCTTCATCGCGCGGGTGGCGCACAACCGTGCGATGGATGCACTGGCCAGTGAGCAGCGCCATCGCGGCAGCGCGCTGGACGACCACCTTCCCGATCCCGATGCGGACCCTCAGCAGCAGGCCGCGCGCGCCCAGCAGCAGGACACCCTGCTGCGGGCGGTACAGCAGCTGCCATTGGGCCTGCGCCAGGTAGTGCTTCTTGCCCTGGAGGGCTTTTCGCAGCGCGAGATCGGCCAGGCACTGGCCCTTGAAGAGAACACCGTTGCCCAGCGCCTGAGCCGCGCACGCCGGCAACTACGTGAGCGGATGGGAGGCACCCGATGAAACCGGCAACCGACAACCCGGAGTGGAGCGACCTGCAGGCCCTGTGGCAGCAGCAGCCCGCCCCACCCGCGGTGGATGTAGCCGCACTGCAGCGCGAGGCGGAGCGGCGCAGCCGCTGGATCCGCCTGCGATCGGCCATTGAACTGCTGATCACCGTGGTGGCCGTGGCCAACTGCGTCCGCGCCCTGCTCGATCCGCGCAAGCTGATCGCGCATGGTCTGCTGTGGGGCCTGATCGCGTTCGTGCTGGCCGTGGCTGGCTGGATCTTCGTGCAGCGGCGGCGACAGTGGCGCAGCCGCGGCCTGGCGCCGGCCGCACTGCTGGCGTTCGAGCGCCAGCGCGCGCGCATCTCGATGCAGATCTGGCGGGTCAACATCTGGCTTTCCCTGGCAGTCTGGGGCGGGCTGGTGTGGATGGCGCTTACCGCGATGCAGGCGGGACCCGATGTTCCCGGTGCAGTGCCAGCACAGACCTGGGCACTGAACCTGTGGTTGAACGCCGCAGTGGTGCTGGTTGTGGCGATGGCCGGCCTCTGGGCCGGTCGACGCCGACAGCGGCGACTGGACCGACTGGCCGAGCTGGAGGCACAGCTGCAGTAGAGGCCCGCCGCGCCGCGCGGCGGGGGGGGGCACACCCCCCCGGACGGGGGCAAGAAGGCGCGGGGGGGGCCCACCACACAC
>NZ_JBRRCR010000137.1:0-6684 GCF_056759115.1 Stenotrophomonas sp. STEN087
GGGTCCGCCCCCCCCCCCCCCCCCCCCCCCCCCCCGCCCCCCCCCCCCCCCCCCCCCCCGGGCGCCCCCCGCGCGGGGCCGGCCCGCCGCGGCCGGCGGCCCTATACTCGGCGGTCATGTCGACCGTCGATCCCGTCCTGCTGCTGTTGACCACCTGCCCGGACCGGGCCAGTGCCGAGCGCATCGCGCACGCGCTGGTCAGCGAGCGCCTGGCTGCGTGCGTCACCCGGTTGGAAGGAGCGCAGTCGACCTACCGCTGGCAGGGCGACGTCATCACCGACGCCGAACTGCAGTTGCTGGTGAAGACCACGGCGAGTCGCGTCGATGACGCAATCGCCCGCATCGTCGAACTGCATCCGTATGAACTCCCGGAGTGCATCGCGGTCGAAACCCGGGCCGGCCTGCCGGCGTATCTGGACTGGATCCGGGCGCAGACCCGGGAGGACACCGATTGATGAAGTTGTTTGCTCGTGGCGCCGCACTGTGCGCCCTGCTGTGGCTGGCCCTGCCGGCCTTCGCGCTGGATGAGAAGGACCTGCTGCCGGTCGACCAGGCGTTCGCGCTGACCGCCAGTGCGCCCGAACGTGGCCAGATCCAGCTGCAGTTCAAGATCGCCCCCGGTTATTACCTGTATCGCCACCGCACCAGCGTCAAGGCCGACCCGGCCTTCAATGCCGGTGCGCTGCAGATGCCGGCCGGCAACAAGCACCACGACGATTTCTTCGGCGAGGTGGAAACCTACCGCGAGCGCCTGCAGGCCACCCTGCCCGGCACGCCGACCGATGCGGCCGGCACCATCAGCCTGGAAGTGCGCTACCAGGGCTGCGCCGATGCCGGCGTGTGCTACCCGCCGCAGAAGCGCGTGGTGCGGGTAACCCTGCCCGGCGCGGGCGACAAGGCCGCGGTGCCCACCGCGCGCGTCACCGGCGTCACCCCCTTCAACAACCCGCTGGCCGGTGCCGGCAGCAACGGCGGCCTGCGCCTGCCGGGCGCCAGCAACACCCAGGCGCTGCCGCTGCCGTCGGAACAGGCGTTCGGCTTCGATGCCATCGCCAGCGATGGCAATACCCTGCTGCTGCGCTTTACCCCGGCGCCGGGCTACTACCTGTACCGCGACCGCACCTCGCTGAAGCTGGAAGGCAGCACCGGCGTGCTGGCCGACAAGCCGCGCTGGCCGGCTGCGCAGGCGCACCGCGACGAGCACTTCGGTGATGTCTCGGTGTACTTCAACCAGGTGGAAGTGCCGCTGCCGCTGCGCCGCACCCGCGCCGAGGCCGTGGACAGCACCCTGGTGGTGACCTTCCAGGGCTGCCAGACCGATGGCATCTGCTACCCGCCGATGACCCGCCGGGTGAAGCTGTCCATTCCCGCCGGCAAGCTGACTGCCGCCGCTGACACCGCCGCCGCTGCACCGGCCGCCGCCAGCGACACCCCGCGCGAGGACGCCGACGGCACGCCGCGCCGCCTGCTGCCGACCGTGCCCAACGATGCCGCGGACGCCGCCGGTGACGGCGCAGCGGGGGGCAATGCATTCGCTGCCGATGCGCAGCAGGACAACGCCAAGCGCACCAAGCCGCCGGGCAGCGTGCCCAAGACCGACAGCTCGCTGCTGTGGGTGTTGCTGCTGGCGCTGGGCGGTGGCCTGGTCCTGAACCTGATGCCCTGCGTGCTGCCGATCCTGTCGCTGAAGGTGCTGAGCCTGGCGCAGAGCGGCGAGAGCGCCGAGCGCGCCCGCAGCCATGCCCTGTGGTACACGCTGGGCGTGCTGGTGGCATTCGCGGTGATCGGTGCGCTGATGGTTGGCCTGCGCATGCTCGGCAACGCCGTGGGCATCGGCTTCCAGCTGCAGCACCCGGGCGTGGTGGCCGCACTGGCCTACATCATGTTCGCTGTCGGCCTGAGCCTGTCCGGTGTGTTCACCATGGGCGGCGGCATCGGCAATTTCGGCCAGTCGCTGGCCCGCCGCAGCGGCCCGGCCGGTGATTTCTTCACCGGCGTGCTGGCCTGCGTGGTCGGCAGCGCCTGCGTCGGCCCGTTCTTCGGCCCGGCCGTGGCCTATGCCTTCGTGGCCCCGCCGATCGCGGCGATGCTGGTGTTCCTGTTCCTCGGCCTCGGCCTGGCCCTGCCGTTCCTGCTGATCGGCTTCGTGCCGGCGCTTGCCCGCCGCCTGCCCAAGCCGGGCCCGTGGATGGAAACGCTGAAGCACGTGCTGGCCTTCCCGATGTACGCGGCCGCGCTGTGGCTGCTGTGGGTGCTGGGCAAGCAGCGTGGCGTGGACGGGATGGCGCTGGCCCTGGGCGGCCTGCTGCTGCTGACCGCCGGCCTGTGGCTGTTCGAAACCAGCCGCTGGCGCAGCAAGCGCGGCGCCAGCCTGCTGGGCGTGCTGCTGGCCTTGGCCGCGCTGGGCCCGGTGTGGGGCGTGACCCAGCTGCAACCGCCGGCACGTGCCGCGCAGGCGGCCAGCGACAACGTGGTGGACTATTCGCCGCAGATGCTGGACCGGCTGCGCGCGGACAACCGCGTGGTGTTCGTGAACATGACCGCCGACTGGTGCGTGAGCTGCAAGGCCAACGAACGCGCGGTGCTGTCGCGCCCGGAGTTCAAGGAACTGCTCAAGCGCACCAACGCGGTGTACATGCGCGGCGACTACACCAACGTCGACCCGCAGATCACCGCGTTCCTGGATGAGCACAAGGCCGTGGGCGTGCCGCTGTACGTGGTGTACGGCCCGGGCGCACCGCCGACCGTGCTGCCGACCCTGCTGACCCAGGCCCTGGTGGAAGAAGCGCTGCTGCGCACCGCCCGATGAGCTGGCAGCGGCCCGCACTGCTGTGGACAGCGGTGCTGGCCGCCGGCCTCGGCCTGTGGGCGGGGCATCGGTTGACGCCGACGCCTGCGCCACCGGCTTCGACGCCTGCTGACGTGAAACCCCCGATTCCTGTCCTGCGCGCCGGCGATGCCCTGCCGGCGCTGGTGCTGCCTGGTGTGGACGGGCAAGCGCTGGATATCCGCCAGCGATTCAGCGGCCGGCCGCTGCTGGTGAACGTGTGGGCCAGCTGGTGTGGGCCCTGCATCGAGGAGATGCCCGAGCTGGCCCGCTTTGCCGAAGCGCAGGGCGAGCGTGGCGTGCAGGTGCTGGGCCTGGCACTGGATACGCCGGAGGGCGTGGCGGATTTCCTGCAGCGGGTGCCGGTGGATTACCCGATCGTGCTCGACACCCCGGGCCCGCGCGATGCCAGCGTGCAGCTGGGCAATGCGCAGGGGCTGCTGCCGTACAGCGTGCTGTTCGATGCGCAGGGGCGGATGGTGAAGGCGAAGCTGGGACCGTTCGAGCACGGTGAGATTGCAGGCTGGGTGGAGTGAGGGTGTTTTGCAGGGCTTGCAGCCCTGCACCTGCAGAAGCCGAAGCAAGAGCGGCATTCCGTGGGATGGCGGGGCACTGTGGGTTTGCGGGGACGCCGTAAACCCACAGTGCCCCGCCTTCGACAGGTTCACGCGGCTGTTGGAACCTGCTGCTGATGGTGGGTGCCGACCGTTGGTCGGCACATCTATCGGATATCGAATTTCATCTGGGGTCAGAGCCCGGCCAGTAGATCCACGCCATGCGTGGATGAAATCTCTCAGATATCGAATTTCCGAATTGGGGTCAGAGCCCGTTGCGCAGCAACGGGATCCGACCCAGTGCCGACCAACGGTCGGCACCCACCAGAGCAGAACGCCGTTCCGACAGATCGCGGAAAACTGTCGAAGGCGGGGTGGGTCCGGTTGAGGGGGCGTGAGCCGCATGGATGCGGCGACCGAGCTTACATGGACGTACTTGCAGCGTCCCCCTCAACCGGACTCACCCCGCCATCCCACGGATAGCCGGCTTTTGACGTTGACGTTGCCGGCCAGCGGCCGGCACCACCGAGGGTGCAGGGCTGCAAGCCCTGCAACAAAACCCTCCTTGACCGCAGCCAGTCCGCCCCCGGAGAATTGCGGAATTAATTCTCATTTGCTGTTGCGCAGGATGCGGGCGGCAGCCTCGACGGCCTCTCTCCCCGATGTTCAAGAACGTCCTGTTCCAACTGCACTGGCTGCTGGGCATCACGGCCGGCACGATCCTGGCCATCATGGGCCTCAGCGGCGCCACGCTGTCCTTCGAGGACGAGCTGCTGCGTGCCGCCAACCCTGGCTTCGCCGCCATCGCAGAACACCATGCCGATGGCCAGCAGGCGCTGGCACTGAGCGAACTGGTGCCGCTGCTGCAGGCCGGCAGCGAGCGCCCGCTGCAGCGCCTGCGCGTGGACGCCACCGGCCAACGGCCCTCGGTGGCGCGCTTCGCCGGCGGCAAGGACCACTGGGTCTACTTCAATCCCTACAACGGCGAACGCTTCAGCCACCTGCGTGGCCAGGCGTTCTTCGATTTCGTCGAAGACCTGCACCGGCACCTCGCGGCCGGTGAACGCGGCAAGGTCGTGGTCGGCAGCTGTGCCATCGCCCTGCTGTTCTTCGCCCTGTCCGGCCTGTACCTGCGCTGGCCGCGCCGCTGGTGGCACTGGCGCAGCTGGCTGGCAGTGGAATGGAAGCGCAGCGGCCGCGGCTTCCTGTGGAGCCTGCACTCGGTGATCGGTACCTGGGTGCTGCTGATCTACCTGATGAGTGCGCTGACCGGCCTGTGGTGGTCGTTCGACTGGTACCGCAGTGCGGCCAATTCGGTGCTGGGCGTGACCCCGCCGGCCAAGCACAAGGTCGCGCCCGATGCCGTGCTCGACCTGCAGCATGTCGAGGACACGCTGTATGCGCAGCCGGGCGTGCGCAGCGGTTACATCGACCTGCGCCTGCCGGAAAAACCGGGCCAGGTGCTGAACGTGCGGGTGATGTCCGGCGACCCGGCCCTGCGCGGCGGCCACCACGACCGCGCGCATGACCTGCTGCAGCTGGACCCGGCCAGCGGCGCGCTGCTCGATGCACGCCCCTACGAGCGCCAGGGCACCGGCGGCAAGCTGGCCACCAGCGTGTTCGCGCTGCATTCGGGCAGCTACTTCGGCCTGCCCGGCCGCGTGGTGGTGATGCTCAGCAGCCTGGCCATGTGCCTGTTCTTCATCACCGGCTGGATGCTGTACCTGGACCGCCGGCGCAGCCAGCGCGCGGCACGTGCGCTGCGGCAGACCCCGCCTGCGGCGCAGGAAAGCGGCGGCGAAGGCACGCCGTGGCGGGTGATCCATGCCAGCCAGAGCGGCCTGGCCGAACAGCTGGCCTGGCGTGCGGCAGCGCAGCTGCAGGCCGCCGGCCACCCGGTACAGGTGCTGCCACTGGCGCGGGTAACGGCTGCGTTGCTGCAGGACAGCCCGCAGGTCCTGTTCGTGCTCAGCACCTTCGGCGATGGCGAGCCGCCGGACAACGCCCGTCGTGCCGCACGCCAGCTGCTGTCCCAGCGCGTGGATCTTTCGGGCCTGCGCCACGGTGTACTGGCGCTGGGCGATCGGCAGTACCCGCATTACTGCGCGTTCGGCGCCGCGGTCGACACGTGGCTGGCCGGCAACGGTGCGCAGCCCCTGTTCCCGCGCATCGACGTGGACGCCGCGTCGGTGGTGGCACTGCGCCAGTGGCAACGCGAGCTGGGCGCGCTGACCGGCATCGTCACCGATGACAGCGTGCTGCCGCCGGCCACGCAGATGCACGACTGGCAGCTGCTCGCACGCGAAGAACTGAACCCGGGCAGCCTGGGTGGCGCGATCTGGAAGATCCGTCTGGCGCCGCCGGCCGGCACGACCTGGCAGGCCGGCGACATCCTGCACATCGCACCGCGCAACAGCGCGCAGCACGCCGCAGCGGTGCTGCAGGCGTACGGGCTGGACCCGCTGCAGCCGCTGCTGCTCGACGGCACCACCCGCACGCTGCTGGAACTGGCAGGCGAACGCGTGCTGCCCGACGAAGGGGCCGCGCTGCCGGTGCAGGACGCTGCTCTGTGGCTGGCCGGGCTGCCGGAGCTGCCAGGGCGCGAATACTCCATCGCTTCGTGCGCCACCGATGGTGCGGTGGACCTGGTGGTGCGCCTGGTGCACGACGCTGCGGGCCGCGCCGGCCTGGGCTCGGGCTGGCTGTCGCTGCATGCGCCGCTGGGCAGCCGCATCGCCGCGCGCGTTCACCGCAACCCGGGCTTCCATCGCCAGGACGGTGCGCCGATGGTGCTGGTCGGCAACGGCACCGGCATCGCCGGCCTGCGCAGCCTGCTGCGCGAAGCCGCGCAGCACGACCAGCATAGCCATTGGCTGCTGTTCGGCGAACGCCAGCGCGCGCACGACCAGTTGTTCGCTGAGGAGATCGCGCAGTGGCAGGCCGAGGGCCACCTGGCCCGCGTGGACCTGGCATTCTCGCGTGATGCCGACGGTGGTGGCTACGTGCAGCACCGCCTGCAGGCCGCTGCGGCGGAACTGCAGGCGTGGCTGGCGCGCGGCGCGGTCATCCACGTATGTGGTTCGCTGCAGGGCATGGCCGAGGGTGTTGACCAGGTCCTGCGTGCCGCACTGGGCGATGACGAAGTGGAGACGCTGCTGGAGAACGGTCGCTACCGTCGCGACGTGTATTGATCCGCTTCTGGTAGTGCCGGGCCCCGGGCCGGCGTGGCAAATCAAATTAGAGCCCCCCGCCGCCCGCGCCCCCCCGGCACCCCCCGGGCCCCCCCCGCCGCCCCCACGGCGG
>NZ_JBRRCR010000138.1:0-6557 GCF_056759115.1 Stenotrophomonas sp. STEN087
CCGCCCGCGCGGCCCTCCTCCGCCCCCGGGGCCCCCCCCCCCCCCCCCCCCCCCCCCCCCCCCCCCCCCCCCCCCGGTGGGGCGGGGGGGGGGGGCTTTATTTGCGGGGGCCGCCGCCCGCCCCCCGCCACTACCGGTCCCGGGTCATGTTGCTCTGCATATCGCCCCCATCGCGCACACCGGCGACAATACGGCTCTCGCCGTTCCCGTTCCCGCATTCGAGTGACTGATGAGCGCCTCTTTCGTTTCGCCTGATGTGATCCGCCGCCTGTTCGCCCAGGCCATGTCCCGCATGTACCGCACCGAAGTGCCGCTGTACGGCACGCTGGTGGAACTGGTGGAGCGGATCAACGCGGAGGTGCTTGCGCAGGACCCGGCGCTGGCCGCGCAGCTGCAGCGCAACGACGAGCGCGCACGCCTGGACGAAGAGCGCCACGGCGCGATCCGTGTCGGTACCCCGCAGGAACTGGCCACACTGCGCCGCCTGTTCGCGGTCATGGGCATGTTCCCGGTGGCCTACTACGATCTGTCGGTGGCCGGCGTGCCGGTGCATTCCACCGCGTTCCGCCCGCTCACCGGCGCGGCCCTGGCGCAGAACCCGTTCCGCGTGTTCACCTCGCTGCTGCGCCTGGAGCTGATCGAAGACGAAGCGCTGCGCGCCGAGTCCGCACGCATCCTCGAGCGCCGCCGCATCTTCACCGAGGGCGCGCTGGCGCTGATCGACCAGGCCGAGCGTGACGGTGGCCTGTCGCAGGCCGATGCCGAGCGCTTCGTTGCCGAAGCACTGGAAACCTTCCGCTGGCACGGCGATGCCACCGTCGACCTGCCCACCTACCACGCGCTGCACGATGCGCACCGGCTGGTGGCCGACGTGGTCAGCTTCCGCGGCCCGCACATCAACCATCTCACCCCGCGCACGCTGGATATCGATGCCGCGCAGGCCGCGATGATCGAGCACGGCATGGCCGCCAAGGCGGTGATCGAAGGCCCGCCGCGCCGCGCCTGCCCGATCCTGCTGCGGCAGACCAGCTTCAAGGCGCTGGAAGAAGCCGTGCATTTCCCCGGTGGCGAGGGAGGCGATGCCGGCACGCATACCGCGCGCTTCGGCGAGATCGAGCAGCGTGGCCTTGCTCTGACCCCGAAGGGCCGCGCGCTGTACGACCAGCTGCTGGCGCAGGCGCGCGATGCCGGTGGCGCCGGCAGTACCGGTGGTGACTATGGCCAGCGCCTGCAGGCGGTCTTCGCCAGTTTCCCCGATGACCACGACACCCTGCGCCAGGAAGGGCTGGGCTACTACCGTTACCAGCTGACCGACGCCGGCCGCGCCGCGCCGGAGCGCGTGGCTGATCTGCCGGCCGAAGTGCTGGTAGCCGCCGGCCTGGCCACGGCCGACCCGATCGTCTACGAGGATTTCCTGCCGGTCAGCGCCGCGGGCATCTTCCAGTCCAACCTGGGCGGTGAAGAGCAGCGGGCGTATGCCGCACATGCCAACCGCGAAGCGTTCGAGCAGGCGATGGGCGTGGCGGTGAACGACGAGTTCGAGATCTACGAGCGGCTGCAGGCGGAATCGCTGGCGGCGCTGCGCGCCTTTTGAGGGTAGAGCCGGCCGCTGGCCGGCTGTTGATGGTGCCGGCCAGCGGCCGGCACTACCCGCTGTCTGGCAATCAGCCCTTCATCGTGCCGGTATCCAGCCAACGCTGGTGCCACGACAGCGCTTCCGGCAGCAGGTGCGGGGTGTGCTTCCCGTAGCTCTCGCGGCTGGCACGGTCGAAGTAGTCCTGCAGCTGCGGGCGGAAATCCGGGTGCGCGCAGTTGTCGATCAGCACCTGTGCGCGCTTGCGCGGGGTCAAACCACGCAGATCGGCCAGGCCCTGTTCGGTCACGATCACCGACACGTCGTGCTCGGTGTGGTCGACATGGCTCACCATCGGGGTGATCGCCGAGATCGTGCCGTTTTTCGCCGTGGACGGACTCAGGAACGCCGACAGGAAACCGTTGCGGGCGAAGTCGCCCGAACCGCCGATGCCGTTCATGATCCGCGTGCCCATCACGTGCGTCGAATTGACGTTGCCGTAGATGTCCACTTCGATCATGCCGTTCATGCCGATGCAGCCCAGGCGGCGCACCAGTTCCGGGTGGTTGGAGATTTCCTGCGTGCGCATGATGATGCGCTCGCGGTAGAAATCGATGTGTTCCTTGAACGTCTCGTTGGCCTGCGGGCTCAGCGCGAAGCCGGTGCACGAGGCATAGCTCAGCACGCCGTCGCGCAGCAGGTCGAGCATGCCGTCCTGGATCACCTCGGTGAACGCGGCCAGATCGCGGAAACCACTCTTGGCCAGGCCGGCCAGCACCGCGTTGGGGATGTTGCCCACGCCCGACTGCAGCGGCAGCAGGTTCGGCGGCAGGCGGCCCTTCTTCACTTCGTGCTGCAGGAACTCGATCAGGTGCGAAGCGATCTGCTCGCTGGTTGCATCGATCGGGCTGAACGGGCTGTTGCGGTCCGGGCCATTGGTGCGCACCACGGCCACGATCTTGTCCGGGTCGCAGCGCAGCGCGGTATCGCCGATGCGGTCGTTGGCGTTCACCAGCGGAATCGGCTTGCGGTGCGGCGGCAGCGCGGTGCCGTAGTAGATGTCATGCATGCCGTCGACGCCCGCCGGCTGCCACTCGTTGACCTCGACGATGACCTTCTTGGCCAGGTCCAGCCAGGTCTTGTTGTTGCCCACCGAGGTGGAGGGCACCAGCGAGCCGTCCTCGCGGATGGCCGACACTTCGATCACCGCAGTGTCGATCTCGCCGTAGAAGCCGAACCAGACGTGCTGGGCGACGTGGCTGAGGTGGATGTCGATGTAATCCAGCTTGCCCTCGTTGATGCGGTTGCGCGCATCCGGGTCGCTCTGGAAGGGCATGCGCATGGCGATGCCATCGGCCTTGGCCAGCGCGCCGTCCAGTTCCGGTGCGGTCGAGGCGCCGGTCATCAGCTTGATCTGGAAGGGCAGGCCCTGGGCGTGCACCGTCTCGATGCGGCGGGCAAGTTCGACGGGGACGGCCTTGGGGTAGCCGGAGCCGGTGAAGCCGCTCATGGCGACGGTTTCACCGGGCTGGATCAGCGCGGCTGCGGCCTCGGCGGAGACCACGCGGTCACGGAGACGCGCGTTGGCGATGCGATCAACAGACATGACGACACGTGTTTCAGGGGGGAAGCCCGATTATCGGCCATCCCCCGCCGTACGGGGCGTTCTACCTTCGTGGAATGGCTTTTCCGGACGGCGGGCTACCATACCCACCAGTTCTGTTTTGCAGTGCAGCGTGCAATGTCCTTCCGCATTCCGCAGGATGGCCCTGCATCCCGACGTGGGGGAGGGAGCAGAGCCCGCTGGCAGTTCGCTGCAAGCGGGCTTTTTTATTGCCTGACGCCCAAGCTGAATAGGCGAAGTGCTCCAGGGGTAGTGCCGGGGGGGGGGGGGGCCCCCCCGCCCCGGCCCCCCCCCCCCCCGCCCCCCCCCCCCCCCCCCCCCCCCCCCACTACCGGGTCCGTCGCGCCCCGACCGGGTCGATACAATCGACCCATGACCCTCGCCCCCGCCGAACTGCCCGCCACCCTGCAGCCCCTGGTCGACCGCGCGCTGGCGCGCCTGGCCCATGTCCTGCCCGAGCCCATCCCCGCCGCGCTGCAGGCGCCGCTGGTGCGCCTGGCGGTGGCCAGCGACTTCGCCCTGGACACCCTCGTGCGCCAGCCGGCGCTGCTGGCCCACCTGGCCCAGCCCGGCTGCCCGCCGCTGCCGGCCCCGATGCTCGACCCGCAGCAGCCCAGCGACTGGCAGGCGCAGCTGCGGCGCTGGCGTGCGGCCATGTCCACCCGCCTGGTCTGGCGCGATCTGGCCGGCCTGGATGACGTGCCGCAGACCCTGGCCGGCGCCACCACCCTCGCCGAGGACTGCCTGCGCCTGGCGCTGGACGCCCTGCAGCAGGAATTCGCACAGCGCCACGGCGTCATCCGCGATGACGACGGCCAGCCGATGCAGCTGGTGGTGTTCGGCCTGGGCAAGCTGGGCGGTGGCGAGCTCAACTTCAGTTCCGATATCGACCTGGTCTACGCCTACGCGCAGGGCGGCGAATCCGACGGCCCGCGTCCGCTGGCCGCCGAGGAGTACTTCGCCCGCCTCGGCCAGCGCCTGGCCAAGCTGCTGGACGACACCACCGTCGATGGCTTCAGCCACCGCGTCGACCTGCGCCTGCGCCCGTTCGGCAGCGCCGGCCGCGTCGCGCTGTCGTTCGCGGCGATGGACCAGTACTTCCAGCGCGAAGGTCGCGACTGGGAACGCTATGCCTGGCTGAAGGCGCGCGCAGTGGCGGGCGACATCGCCGCCGGTGAAGCGTGGCTGCAGACGCTGCGCCCGTTCGTCTACCGCCGCTATCTGGATTTCACCGCGCTCGATGGCCTGCGCGAGATGAAGGCAGCGATCACTGCCGAAGTCGCGCGCCGCGAACTGCACGAAGACATCAAGCGCGGCGCCGGTGGCATCCGCGAGATTGAATTCCTGTGCCAGGCCCTGCAGCTGATCCGCGCCGGGCGTGAACCGGTGCTGCGCGAGCGGCGCCTGCTGGTCGCCCTGCAGGCGCTGGTCAACGCCGGCCAGATCGCGCCCGACGATGGTGCCGCGCTGCGCGAGGCCTACCTGTTCCTGCGCCGCCTGGAAAACCGCCTGCAGATGCTGCGCGATGCACAGACTCACGTGCTGCCCAGCGACCCGCTGGATCGCCAGCGCATCGCGCTCGGCCTGGGCTACACCGACTGGGATGCACTGCGCGCGGCACTGAGCGAGCAGCAGCAGCGCGTCAGCACCGAATTCGCCGCGCTGCTGGCCCCGCGCAAGGGCCAGGCCGCGCCCGACGCGCTGGCCAGCTACTGGCGCAGCCTGCCCGAAGGCAGCAATGCCGAACTGCTGGCCGAAGCCGGTTTCCTCGATGCCAGCGGCGCCGACCAGTCGCTGCGTGATTTCGCCCAGAGCACCGGCGTGAAGTCGCTGTCCGATGCCGCGCGCGCGCGCCTGGACCGAGTGCTGCCGGCGCTGCTGCACGCGGCCACGCGTTCGCCGCAGCCGGATGCCGCGCTCAAGCGCGTGCTCGGCCTGCTGCAGGCGGTGCTGCGTCGAACGAGTTACCTGGCGTTGCTGGACGAACAACCCAGCGCCCTGGCGCGGCTGGTGGACGTGCTGGCGCGCAGCGCGCTGCTGGCCGAGCGCCTGGCCGCGTACCCGCTGCTGCTGGACGAACTGCTGGACGTGCGCGTGTCCGGGCCGATGCCCGAGTTCGACGGCATGCTGGCCGAATGCCAGCAGGTGCTGCCGGTGGAGGATCCCGAATCGCAGCTGCGCTGGCTCAATGAAACGCGGCTTGCCCTGAGTTTCCGCATGGCGATGGCCACGCTGGATGGCCGCCAGGGTGCGGTGGACAGCACCCGCCAGCTGGCCGAGCTGGCGCAGGCGGTGGTCATCACCGTGCTGAAGCTGGCCGAGGCGGACATGCATGCCGCGCACGGCGTCGTGCCGGGCGGGCGCTTCGCGATCATCGGTTATGGCAGCCTGGGCGGGCTGGAGCTGGGCTTCGGTTCCGATCTGGATCTGGTGTTCCTGCACGACCATCCCGCCGGCGTGGAAGCCAGCGATGGCGCCCGCCCGCTGGAACCGGGCCGCTGGTACGCGCGCCTGGCGCAGAAGGTGATGGCCCTGCTGGGCGCCGTCACCGCTGCCGGCCGCCTGTACGACATCGACGTGCGCCTGCGCCCGGATGGCGGCAAGGGCACGCTGGTGTCCTCGCTGGCCAGCTACACCGAGTACCAGCGCGAACGCGCCTGGACCTGGGAACACCAGGCCCTGGTGCGTGCACGCGGCTTGGCCGGCGATGCCAGCCTGCTGGCCGATTTCGAACAGGTGCGCGCGCAGACCCTGGGCCGCGAACGCGACCACGCCACGCTGTATGCCGACGTGCTGAAGATGCGTGGGCGCATGCGCACTGAACTGGACCGCAGCGATGCTGCGCGGCTGGACCTGAAGCAGGGCGCCGGCGGCGTGGTCGATCTGGAGTTCCTGCTGCAGACCGGCGTGCTGGCACGCAGCGCGCAGGTGCCGGCGCTGCTGGAACCGCGCGACACGCCGTCGTTGATCGACGCGCTGGCGGTCGCGGGGTTCCTGCCGGAGGCCACTGCGCGCGCGCTGCATGGTGCACACGCCACGCTGCTGGATGTGGGCCTGGCCTGCACGCTGGACCGCCGCCCGCGGTTGGCACCGACGACCCCGGCGATTGAAGAAGCGTGTGCGGCGATCAGTGCCGCGTGTGTGGCGGCCGAGCTGCCGTTTGGCTGATGGGGTGCCACGTGCGCCGTTGGTAGGTGCCGACCGTTGGTCGGCACACTCTGTCGGCTGCGATGGACCCTGAAGGGGCGTGGGGCGCCACCCGCGGCCCCCCCCCCCCCCGGGGGGGGGCCCCCCCCCCACAATATGGTTTGGCGAGGGCCCCGCGAACGCCCCAAGTGTGTTGTTGGGCCCCGTGGGTGG
>NZ_JBRRCR010000139.1:0-6262 GCF_056759115.1 Stenotrophomonas sp. STEN087
GGCGGGCCGGCGTCTCACACGGACCCCACCCCCGCGCCCCCCCGCCGGGGGGCGGTAACCACCCCTACGGCAGCCGGGGCCCCCCACCCAACCCCCCCCCCCGCCCCCGCCTCTTGGGGGGCGGCGCGTCCACTCGAACTCAGCGCAGGCCCGTCTCGTTGCGGGCAATCACCAGGCGCTGGATTTCCGAGGTACCTTCGTAGATCTCGGTGATCTTGGCATCACGGAAGTAGCGCTCCAGCGGCATTTCCTTGGAATAGCCCATGCCGCCGTGGATCTGCACGGCCTGGTGGGTGATCCACATCGCGGCTTCCGAAGCAGTCAGCTTGGCGATGGCCGCTTCGTTGCTGAAGCGCTTGCCTTCACCCTTCACCCACGCCGCGCGCAGGGTCAGCAGCAGGGCGGCGTCCAGCTTGCACTTCATGTCGGCGATCTTCGCCTGGGTCATCTGGAAGGTACCGATGGCGGCACCGAAGGCCTTGCGGTCCTTCACGTATTCCAGGGTCGCTTCATAGGCGGCACGGGCGATGCCGATGGCCTGCGACGCAATGCCGATGCGACCGGCGTCGAGCACGCCCATGGCGATCTTGAAGCCCTCGCCTTCCTGGCCGAGCACGTCGTCGGCCTGGGCCACGTAGTCGTTGAACTCGATCTCGCAGGTGGCCGAGGCACGGATGCCCAGCTTCGGCTCGGTCTTGCCGCGGCCGAAGCCGGCGTTGTCGGTGTCGATCAGGAAGGCGGTGATGCCGCGCGCGCCCTTGTCAGGCTCGCTCATCGCGAACAGCACGATGTACTTGGCCACCGGGCCGGAGGTGATCCAGCTCTTCTTGCCGTTGATGACATAGGTGCCGTCGGCCTGCTTGACCGCGCGGCAGCGCATGGCGGTGGCATCCGAACCGGACTGCGGCTCGGTCAGCGCGAACGCACCGATGGCCTCGCCTTCGGCAATGGCGCGCACGTACTTCTGCTTCTGCGCCTCGCTGCCATGGGTCAGGATGCCGTTGCAGAACAGCGAATTGTTGACCGACATGATGGTCGAGTGCGCCGCATCACCGGCGGCGACTTCCACCATCGCCAGCACGTAGGCCACCGGGTCCATGCCCGCGCCACCGTATTCGGTCGGCACTTCGATGCCCATCAGGCCGTTTTCGCCCAGCAGGCGGATGTTTTCAAGCGGAAATTCGCCGGTGCGGTCATGGTGCTCCGCGCTCGGGGCGATCTTCTCCTGCGCGATGCGCCGCGCCACGTCCTGCAGCATCAACTGCTCTTCAGTAAAGCTGAAATCCACAACACCCTCCCAGGTACATGATGATAGGGGCCACGCACTGCGCGCCCAGGTGGCTCGATTGTACCGGGGCCGGGCAACGGCGGCTGACTTGGAGGGTGTTGCGGCTTGACCGGAACCGCTGCCGTCGGCGAATATATCTCTATATCGCGATAGGTAGATATTTATGGATCTGGAAGACTGGTCGACCCGCCTGAAGGTGTTCGCCGACGCCACCCGCGTGCGCCTGCTGGCGCTGCTGGAACAGGAAGAGCTGACCGTGGCCGAACTGTCGGCGATCACCCGGCTGGCGCAGCCGCGGGTGTCGACCCACTTGGCGCGCCTGAAGGAAGCCGGCCTGGTCCGCGACCGCCGTGCCGGCGTGTCGGCCTATTACCGCTTCGACGATGCCCAGCTGGACCCGGCGCAGCGCGCATTGTGGCATGCCTTGAGCAACGGAAGCGACGATCCACTGCTGCGCCAGGATGCTGAACGCGTCGCTGCGGTGATGGCCAGCCGCGCCGCCGACCAGAACTGGGCCGACAGCGTGGCCGGCGACATGGAACGCCACTACTCGCCGGGCCGCACCTGGGAAGCCCTGGCCCGCACCGCGCTGCCGCTGCTGGAGACCGGCGACGTGCTCGACATCGCCTCCGGTGACGGCGTGCTGGCCGAACTGGTGGCCCCGCACGCCAGCCGCTACGTCTGCATCGACACCAGCGCGCGCGTGGTGGCCGCCGCCAGTGAGCGCCTGCGCCGCCTACCCAACGTGGAGGTGCGCGAGGGCGACATGCACGCCCTGCCCTTCAAGGATGGCAGCTTCGACCTGGTGGTGCTGATGCACGCCCTGACCTACGCCAGCAAGCCGGCGCAGGCCGTGGCCGAATCCGCGCGCGTGCTGCGCCCGGGCGGCCGCCTGCTGCTGTGCAGCCTGGCCCGCCACGAGCACAAGGCCGCGGTGGAAGCCTATGGCCACGTCAACCTCGGCTTCAGCGACAAGGAGCTGCGCAGGTTCGTCGACAAGGCCGGCCTGCAGGTCTCCAGCCTGGAAACCGTGACCCGCGAAAAACGCCCGCCGCATTTCGAAGTCATCTCGCTGATCGCCAACAAGCCCTGAGGTCGCCGTGTCCGCCCTGCCCTGGCTGCATCCCGAACGTGCCCATGCCCTGCTTGCCGCACTGCGCGAGCGCATCCTGATCATCGACGGTGCGATGGGCACGATGATCCAGCGCCACAACCTGCAGGAAGACGATTACCGCGGCCAGCGTTTCGCCGGCGGCTACGACCACGACCATGGCCCCGGTTGCGACCACGGCGCGCCGGAAGGCCACGACCTGAAGGGCAACAACGACCTGCTGCTGCTCACCCGGCCGCAGGTCATCGGTGACATCCACACCGCCTACCTGCAGGCCGGCGCGGACCTGGTGGAAACCAACACGTTCAACGCGACCTCGGTCAGCCAGGCCGACTACCACCTTGAACACCTGGTGTACGAACTGAACAAGGCCGGCGCCGCCGTCGCCCGCGCCTGCTGCGATGCGGTCGAAGCGACCACGCCGGACAAGCCGCGCTTCGTCATCGGCGTGATCGGGCCGACCAGCCGCACCGCCTCGATCAGCCCCGACGTGAACGATCCCGGCTTCCGCAACACCAGCTTTGACGAACTGCGCGACACCTACCGCGAAGCCATCGAAGGCCTGATCGATGGCGGCGCCGACACCCTGATGGTCGAGACCATCTTCGACACGCTCAACGCCAAGGCCGCGCTGTATGCGCTGGAAGAGGCCTTCGATGCGCGCGGTGCACGCCTGCCGGTGATGATCTCCGGCACCATCACCGATGCGTCCGGCCGCACCCTGTCGGGGCAGACCGCCGATGCATTCCATGCCTCGCTGGCCCATGCGCGCCCGCTGTCGATCGGCCTGAACTGCGCGCTGGGTGCCGATGCCATGCGCCCGCACGTGGAAACCCTGTCCCAGGTGGCCGACTGCCATGTCAGCGCGCACCCCAATGCCGGCCTGCCCAATGCCTTCGGCGAGTACGACGAGACGCCCGAGGAAATGGCCGCCACCCTGCGTGGCTTCGCCGAGGATGGCCTGCTGAACCTGGTCGGTGGCTGCTGCGGCTCCACCCCTGACCATATCCGCGCCATCGCCGAGGCCGTGGCCGGCCTGCCACCGCGCGCCCTGCCCGGCGCACAGGAGCAGCAGGCCGCATGAGCACTTCGCCCTACACCCGCCTGTCCGGCCTGGAACCACTGGTCATCACCCCGGACCTGCTGTTCGTCAACGTCGGCGAGCGCACCAACGTCACCGGCAGCGCGCAGTTCCGCAAGCTCATCAAGGAAGGCCGCTACGAGGAAGCGGTGGACGTCGCGCGCCAGCAGGTGGCCAGCGGTGCGCAGATCCTTGACGTCAACATGGACGAAGGCCTGATCGATTCGGAAGCGGCGATGACCCGCTACCTCAACCTGATCATGTCCGAGCCGGACATCGCGCGCATCCCGGTGATGGTCGATTCCTCCAAGTGGAGCGTGATCGAGGCGGGCCTGAAATGCCTGCAGGGCAAGAGCGTGGTCAACTCGATCTCGCTGAAGGAAGGCGAGGCGCTGTTCCGCGAGCACGCGCGCAAGGTGCTGCGCTATGGCGCGGCCGCGGTGGTGATGGCCTTCGACGAGGCCGGCCAGGCCGATACCTGCGCGCGCAAGGTCGAGATCTGCACGCGCGCCTACCGCATCCTCGTCGATGAAATCGGCTTCCCGCCGCAGGACATCATCTTCGACCCGAACATCTTCGCCGTCGCCACGGGCATCGAAGAGCACGACAATTATGCGGTCGACTTCATCGAAGCGACCCGCATCATCAAGCAGACCCTGCCGCACTGCCACGTGTCCGGCGGCGTCTCCAACGTGTCGTTCTCGTTCCGCGGCAATGAGACGGTGCGCCAGGCCATCCATTCGGTGTTCCTGTACCACGCCATCGCCGCCGGCATGGACATGGGCATCGTCAACGCCGGCGCGATGCCGATCTACGACGAGCTGGAACCGGAACTGCGCGAGCGCGTGGAGGATGTGATCCTCAATCGCCGCAGCGATTCGACCGAGCGCCTGCTGGCGATCGCAGAGCGCTACAAGGGCAAGAAGGGCGCAGCGAAGACCGAAGACCTGGCCTGGCGCGAAAAGCCGGTTGCGCAGCGCCTGGCGCATGCGCTGGTGCACGGCTTGGATGCCTTCGTGGAAGAGGACACCGAGCTGGCCCGTCAGGCCTCCAGCCGCCCGCTGGATGTGATCGAAGGCCCGTTGATGGACGGCATGAACGTGGTCGGCGACCTGTTCGGCGCCGGCAAGATGTTCCTGCCGCAGGTGGTGAAATCCGCGCGCGTGATGAAGAAGGCGGTGGCCTACCTGCTGCCCTACATCGAAGCCGAGAAGGCGCGCAGCGGCGACACCGCGCGCAGCAACGGCAAGATCATCATGGCCACGGTGAAGGGCGATGTGCACGACATCGGCAAGAACATCGTCGGCGTGGTCCTGGCCTGCAACAACTTCGAGGTCGTCGACCTTGGCGTGATGGTGCCGGCGCAGAAGATCCTCGATGCGGCGCGCGAACACCACGCGGACCTGATCGGGCTGTCCGGGCTGATCACCCCCTCGCTGGAGGAAATGAGCCACGTGGCGCGCGAAATGGAGCGCCAGGGCTTCGACTTGCCGCTGCTGATCGGCGGCGCAACCACCTCGCGCGCGCACACCGCGTTGAAGATCGACCCGCATTACAAGGCGCCTACGGTGTGGGTGAAGGACGCCTCGCGCGCGGTCGGCGTAGCCCAGTCGTTGATCTCGCGCGACCTGCGCGAGGCCTTCGTCGCCGCCAACGAAGCCGACTACGCCGAGATCCGCGCGCGTCACCGCAACCGTGGCGATGCCAAGCGCCTGGTCTCGCTGGAACACGCACGCGGGCAGAAGTTCCAGGGCGACTGGGCGAACTACACCCCGCCCGCACCGAAGCAGCCGGGCCTGCACGTATTCGATGATTACCCGCTGGCCGAGCTGGTTGATTACATCGACTGGACGCCGTTCTTCCAGGCCTGGGAACTGGCCGGCAAGTACCCGGCAATCCTCACCGATGAGATCGTCGGCACCCAGGCCAGCGAGCTGTACCGCGACGCCCGCGCGATGCTCGACCGCATCGTCGGCGAGAAGTGGCTGCAGGCCAAGGCCGTGTTCGGCCTGTGGCCAGCCAACAGCGTCGGCGACGACGTGCGCGTGCAGCACCCGGAGGGCGAGACCACCCTGCACTTCCTGCGCCAGCAGGTGGACAAGCCGGCCGAGCGCCCCGACTTCTGCCTGGCCGACTTCATCGCTCCCGCCGACTGTGGCCAGCAGGACTGGATCGGCGCCTTCGCGGTGACCGCCGGCATCGGCATCGACGCCCACGTCGCGCGCTTCGAGGCCGACCATGACGACTACAACGCGATCCTGCTGAAGGCCCTCGCCGACCGCTTCGCCGAAGCGCTGGCCGAGCGCCTTCACCAGCGCGTACGCACGGAGTTCTGGGGCTACGACCACGCCGAGACGCTGGACAACGAGGCACTGATCGACGAGCAGTACCGCGGCATCCGCCCGGCACCGGGCTACCCGGCCTGCCCCGAGCACAGCGAGAAGCGCCGCCTGTTCGACCTGCTGCAGGCCGAAGCGAACGCCGGCATGGAGCTGACCGAGAGCTTTGCGATGCTGCCCACCGCCGCCGTATCGGGCTACTACTTCAGCCACCCGCAGAGCCAGTACTTCGTGGTCGGCCGCCTCAGCCGCGAACAGGTGAGTGACTACGCGCGCCGCAAGGGCGTGGACCGCGCCCAGGCCGAGCGCTGGCTGGCATCCAACCTCGACTACGACCCCGAATGAGGCGGTAGCGGGCGGGGGGGGCCGGCGCGCTCGGCCCCCCGCCGCGCGGGGGGGCCGGGGCCCGAGGGGGGAATTACAGGGGAGCGGGGCGCGGGGAG
>NZ_JBRRCR010000140.1:0-6138 GCF_056759115.1 Stenotrophomonas sp. STEN087
GGTTGAGGGGGTGTGAGCGGCATGGATGCCGCGACCAAGCCCCCATGGACGGGTTTACGGCGTCCCCCTCAACCGGACCCACCCCGCCATCCCACGGAATGCAGGCTTTTGACGTTGATGTTGACGTTGCCTCGGCAGGTGCAGGGCGCAGCCCTGCCTCAGACCCCAACCCCTCACTTCTTCAGGAAGTTGTCCACCAGCAGGTGCTTCACATCATCGAAGCGGCCATTCAACACCGCCTTGGCCGCGTACAACGCCGTGCCGGCCACCTGCCTGGCCTCGATCTGCGGCGGCATCACCAGCTCCGCGCGGCTGGTATGCACATCCAGCAGCGCCGGGCCACGCTGGGCAAGGAAGTCCAGCACCGCCTCCTCCAGATCCTCGCTGCGGGTCACCGTGCGGCCGTGGAAACCGATCACCTCGGCCAGGCGGCCAAAATCGGGATTCTTCAGGTCGGTGTAGTTGTCCAGCAGGCCTTCCACCTTCTGCTCCAGCTCGACGAAATTCAGCGAGCCGTTGTTGAACACCACCACCTTGATCGGCAGGTTTTCCTGCACCGCCGTCAGCAGGTCGCCCAGCAGCATCGCCAGGCCACCATCACCGGACAGCGAGATCACCTGGCGGCCGGGGAAAGCCTTCTGCAGGCCCAGCGCCTGCGGCATCGCATTGGCCATCGTGCCGTGCAGCAGGCTGGTCAGGGTACGGCGGCGGCCGTTCACCCGGATATGGCGCAGCACCCAGACCATCGGCGAACCACCATCTGCGGTGAACAGCGCATCGTCGCTGGCGTGCTTCGACAGCAGCGCAGTCAGGTGCTGCGGATGGATCAGCTCGCCTTCGCCGGGCTGTTCTTCCTGCTCGCGCTTCTGCAGCGCCTTGTCGCGGTGGGTGATGCACTCGTCGAGGAACGTGCTGTCCTCGCGCGGCGGCAGCATCGGCAGCAGCGCATCCAGCGTCGGTGCGATATCACCGACCACGCCCAGATTGACCGGGTGGCGGCGGCCCAGATGACTGCCATCGCGGTCGACCTGGATGATCGTCGCCTTGTCCGGGTAGAACTGGCCCCAGGCGAAGTCGGCGCCGAGCAGCAGCAGCGTGTCGCACTCCATCAGCGTGTGGAAGCCCGATTCGATGCCGAAGATGCCGGTCATGCCCATGTTGTAGGGGTTGTCCGGCTCGACGAAATCCTTGGCGCGTGAGGTGTGCGCCACCGGTGCCTGCAACCGCCGGGCGAGTTCCAGCAGCTGCGCATGCGCGCCCTGGCAGCCGGCACCGGCATAGATGCCGATGCGCTTGCCCTGCCCCAGCAGCTCGGCGATGCGCTGCAGTTCGTCATCCGAGGGGCGCAGCACCGGCTGGGCGTAGTGCACCGAGAACGGCACATCGTGCTTCACCTCGGCCTCGCTGATGTCCGCGGGCAGGATCACCACCGCCACACCGCGGCGGCTGATCGCCGCCTGGCAGGCCAATGCCACCACGCGCCGCGCCTGCTCGGGGCTGTGCACCTGTTCGCAGAACACCGTGCAGCTGCCATACACCGCCTTGAAATCCACTTCCTGCGGGAATTCCATGCCCAGTTCGCTGGTGACGATCTGGCTGGCGATCAGCACCATCGGCGCGCGGTTGCGGTTGCTTTCGAAGATGCCGTTGATGAAGTGCAGGCCACCGGGTCCGCACGAGCCCGCGCAGGCAGTCAACTGCCCACTCACCAGCGAATCGGCACCGGCGGCAAACGCGGCCACCTCTTCGTGGCGCACGTGCACCCATGCGATGTCGCTGCGATGCATCGCATCGGTCACGTGGTTCAAGGTATCGCCCACGATGCCGTAACAGCGGCGGACACCCGCCTGCTGGAGGGTGTCGATGACGATCTCTGCAACGCGCTTGCTCATGGGGGCACAGCCGGTTCGGGGGAGAAACCCGAGGCTAGACCCGGCCAGGTGATGCCGCCGTGGGCAAGAAGCCGACCGCCTTGTTGAGCAAACTGCGGACCGGCGAGGCGTCAATCGTTGACGTTGATCCAACCCTCGATCGCGCCGTGCTTCGGGTTGCGGTAACGAACCTTCACCCAGCCGTCCTGCTCATCGAGCATCTCCACGCGATCGCCCTGCACAAGGTAGCGCTTGGTGCTGGCGGCACCGGGCCGGTCGAACAGGAACAGGCGCGCGGACACCACCGTGGCCTGCTGGCCACGCAGCGGTTCGCCGCTGGCGGGCGCGCTCAACCCATCGGCAATGGCACTTTCCAGCACGTGGCCGGATGCATCGTGGGTGCGCCATACCGCCAGCGGTCCCTGCTCGTCGGTCTGCTCCCACTGCAGGGCGGCATCCAGCGCATCGCCCAGCCGCAGCACGTCTTCAGAGCGGTACAGATACAGCTTCGTACCCTCGAACCGATACTGATCCGTGTACCACATCGGTCCACTGCGGCAGCTGCTGGTCAGGGTGCGCGTGGCGGCATCGACGGTCAGGCCCATCAGGCCGCCACAGTTGTCATGCCCGTGGGTTTCGGCCTGCAGCGCGCGGAAACCGCCGCTGGCCGGATCGAACCGATACACCGCCACCGCTTCGTTGACCATGCCGACCGACGCCCGCGCCACCAGCTCGGGACGCCCGTCGAAATCGACATCCTCGGCCGACAGCCGGGAATTGCCATCGGCATCGGGGGCGCCCGGCAGGCTCAGCCGTCTGCCCGAGGGCAGAAGCTGCACGTCGATGCTGCCGTCCTCGGTGACCTCGGCCTGCACGCGAACGCCGGGCGCTGCCTCGAAGCGCAACGGCGCATCGCTGTCAGCAGCCTGCGCCAGCGGCACCAGCAGGCCCGCCAGCAGCAGGCCAACCACGGATTCCCTGTGTTTCATCGTCATTCCCTGCGGCGCCAGGCTGGCGCCTCCAGGTCAGAACGATACGTCAACCGCCTGCCGCGACCACAGCACCGACTGGTGCTTGGTCTGCTGCTTCCACGCCAGGCGGATCGCTTCGATGTCGGCGCGGCGCTGCGGGCTGTCTTCATGCAGCACCACCAGCACCTTGGTGCGCAGGCGGTTGGGCGAGGCATCGCCGCGGAACAGCCACTGGCCGTAGGCATCGAACACGGTCAGGCCATCGGGGAAGCGCGGGGTCACTTCCTTGTCCAGGAACGCGCGCCACTGCGCCTCGCTGATGGTGTCGGCCTGCGGACGGTCGCCGGCACCCTGCTCCTCGCCGACGCCGAAGTACAGCTCGCTGCGCACCCAGCCCGTGCCGTTGGACGGCCGCGCGGCATCGCCCTGCATCTCGGCGGTGGCGGCGTAGGCGCTGGGTGTCTTCGAGGACAGGCTGGCGCAGCCGCTGGTGGCCAGCAGCACGGCAAAGATCAGGCCAAGGTGTTTCATGGGGGACAGCACTCCGGGGAAGGGGAAAAAGCGGGTCGAAGGGGCACGGAGGGTACACCTGCGTTTCGGTTGCGGTTGCAACCAATCACTCATGCCACGGGGGCATCAGCTGATGCGATCGGAAGCGGGGCTTGCGTCACCCCCCCTCCTCACGCCAAGATAATATATCGCTTCATCCGGATGGATGTAAGTGAAACCATCTCTCCCCCGCCCCTTCCCCACGTCGTAGTTGCTGGAGTCCGCATGTCCCCCCGCCTGTCCGCGTCGCCGCTCGGCCTCGCCATCGCGCTCGCCCTGCCCCCCGCCCTGGCCTCTGCCCAGGATGCAGCCACCAACCTGGACACGGTGATCGTCACCGGTACCCGCGCCGCCGACCGCACCGTGCTCGAATCCACCTCGCCGGTGGACGTGCTCACCGCCGAGGACATCCGCAAGGCCGGCGTGGTCAACGGCGAGCTGGGCAGTGCGCTGCAGGCCCTGCTGCCGTCGTTCAACTTCCCGCGCCAGTCCAACTCCGGCGGTGCCGACCACGTGCGTGCCGCGCAGCTGCGCGGCCTGTCGCCGGACCAGGTGCTGGTGCTGGTGAACGGCAAGCGCCGCCACCACACTGCGCTGGTCAACACCGACAGCAAGATCGGCAAGGGCACCACCCCGGTCGACTTCAACTCGATCCCGGTCAGCGCCATCAAGCGCATCGAAGTGCTGCGTGATGGCGCCGGCGCGCTGTACGGCTCCGATGCCGTGGCCGGCGTGATCAACGTGATCCTGGACAACGGCGGCGACGGCGGCGAGATCGAAGCCAGCTACGGTGCCAACCACACCGACCTCAAGCCGATCGGCCGCACCCTCACCGATGGCCAGGCCGGCAACATCAGCGCCAAGGTCGGCACCTCGCTGGGCGAGGATGGCGGTTTCCTGCGCGTGGGCCTGGAATACAAGAAGCGCAACGGCACCAACCGCGCCGGCTACGACCTGATTCCGCCGTGGGACCAGACCGATGCCAACCTGGCGCTGCAGGGCAAGCGCAACTACGTGCTCGGCGATGGCGCCAGCAAGGACATCAACCTCTGGCTGAACACCGAGATCCCGGTGGGCAAGACCGCCACGTTCTATGCGTTCGGCACCTTCAACCAGCGTGATACCGAGGGCGCGAACTACTTCCGCTACCCCGACAGCGATGCCAACTGGAAGGAGGTCTACCCGAACGGTTACCGCCCGATTTCCGAAGGCGAGAACCGCGACGTGCAGGCCGTGGCCGGCGTGCGCGGCCAGTGGGGCGAGTGGAGCTACGACGGCAGCCTGGATTACGGCCAGAACGACTTTACCTACCGCCTGCGCGACTCGATCAATGCCTCGCTGGGTCCGACCAGCCCGACCCGTTTCAAGACCGCTGATTACCAGTACGCGCAGACCGTGGGCAACCTCGACCTGAGCCGCGCGTTCTCGCAGAGCGACAGCATCACCCACACCCTGGGCCTGGGCGCGGAAGTACGCCATGAGCGCTACCAGACGCGTCCGGGTGACCCGTCCAGCTATGCAGCCGGCCCGTACACCGATCGACCGACCGGCTCGCAGGCCGGTGGCGGCCTGACCCCGCAGGATGCCGCGTCGCTGGCACGTGACGTGGCCAGCGCCTATGCCAGCCTGGCAAGCCAGTACGGCGACCACTTCTCCACCGACCTGGCCGCACGCTACGAGCACAGCGACGACTTCGGTGGCGAGCTGACCGGCAAGCTGGGCCTGCGCTACGAGTTCACCCCGGCCTTCGCCCTGCGCGGTGCCATATCCAACAACTTCCGCGCGCCGTCGCTGGCGCAGATCGGCTACGAATCCACCTCCACCGGCTACAACGCCGCTGGCCAGCTGGTGCAGGGCCGCCTGCTGTCGGTCAACAACCCGATCGCCCGCGGCCTCGGCGCGCAGGACCTGAAGCCGGAGAAATCGCTGAACACCTCGCTGGGCTTCACCAGCCGCATCGGTGAGCACTTCGACCTGTCGCTGGACTTCTTCCAGATCGACATCGACGACCGCATCGCGCTGTCGGAAAGCATCACCGGCGATGCACTGACCGACTTCGTGGCCGCCAACTACGGCGTCACCGGCCTGCAGAGCGCCAGCTTCTTCGTCAACGCCGCCGACACCCGCACCCGCGGTGCCGAGCTGGTGACCAACTGGCGCCAGGCACTGGGCGATGGCCAGCTGCTGCTGACCGGCACCTACGCCTACACCAAGACCACGCTGAAGAACGTGCTGGCCACCCCGGCCCAGCTGCAGGCACTGGATGCGGACTACGTGCTGTTCGGCATCGAAGAAACCAACACGCTGACCGACGCGACCCCGCGTACCCGTGCCAGCCTGTCGGCCGCCTGGAGCAACGACCACTGGTCGCTGAGCAGCCGCGTGAACCGCTACGGCAGTGCCACCCGCGTGTTCAACTTCGGTGATGGCTACATCCCGCGCCAGACCTACCAGGCCGAATGGCAGCTGGATGCGGAAGTGGAATACCGCTTCAACAAGCAGTGGAGCGTGGCCATCGGCGGGCAGAACCTGACGGACAACTATCCGGACAAGTCCAACGACGATATCTACTACTACGGCAACCTGCCGTACGACGTGCTGTCACCGATCGGCAGCAACGGCGCGTACTACTACGGCCGCGTGCGTTACACGTTCTGACCCAGCAGACCGGTAGTGGGGGGGGGGGGGGGGGGGGGGGGGGGGGGGGGGGGGGGGGGGGGGGGGGGGGGGGGGGGCGGGGGGGGCCG
>NZ_JBRRCR010000141.1:0-5983 GCF_056759115.1 Stenotrophomonas sp. STEN087
CTGTAGAGTAGGGGGGGGGGGGGGGGGGGGGGGGGGGGGGGGGGCTGGGGGGGGTGCGGGGGGGGGGACCCCGAGGGGGGGGGCGGGGCGGGGGGGGTGCGGGGGGGGGGGGGGGGGGGGGGGGCTTCTGCGCCGCCCGGGGGTCGGGCGGCCCCCGCCACCGGTCGGTGACGGATCGCGCGGTGCGCCGGCGTAGAATCAGCCCATGCCTGAACTGCCCGAAGTAGAAACCACCCGCCGCGGCCTGGCGCCGCATCTGGAAGGCCGCCGCGTCCATGGCGTGATCCTGCGCCGCGCCGACCTGCGCTGGCCGATTCCGCCGGAGGTGGCCGATCTGCTGCCGGGGCAGCGCATCGACGCGGTGCGCCGGCGGGCCAAGTACCTGCTGCTGGATACCGCCGTGGGCAGCGCCGTGCTGCACCTGGGCATGTCCGGCAGCCTGCGCGTGCTGCCGGGGGACACGCCGCTGCGCACCCACGACCACGTGGATATCAGCCTGGACAACGGCCGCCTGCTGCGCTTCAACGACCCGCGCCGCTTTGGCAGCCTGCTCTGGCAGCCGGCCGGCGAGGTGCATCCGCTGCTGCAGGGGCTGGGCCCGGAGCCGCTGGACGAGGCCTTCGACGGCGATTACCTGTTCGAGCGCAGCCGCGGCCGCAGCGCACCGGTGAAGACCTTCCTGATGGACCAGGCGGTGGTGGTCGGGGTGGGCAACATCTACGCCGCCGAAAGCCTGTTCAAGGCCGGCATCAGTCCGCTGCGCGAGGCCGGCAAGGTCTCGCGCGAACGCTATCGTCGGTTGGCCCGCGAAGTGAAGGACACCCTCGGCTATGCCATCACCCGCGGTGGCACCACCCTGCGTGATTTCATCAGCCCCGATGGTGCTCCGGGCTACTTCGAGCAGGAACTGCTGGTCTATGGCCGCGACGGCCTGCCGTGCCCGCAGTGCGGTCGCCCGCTCAAGCACGCGATGATCGGCCAGCGCGCCAGCGTGTGGTGCAGCCGCTGCCAGCGCTGAATCTCTTCATGCAGCGCACACCGGCAGCGCTATAGTCCGCTCAGCATCCGCTGCGGGGGGACGTTGCGATGGACGAAGGACCGGATATCACCGTCTGGCTGGACGCCGCGCGCGGCGGTGACCGCACGGCGCTGGACCGCGTGCTGACCACGCTGTACCAGGAGCTGCACGGCATGGCCCGGCGCCAGCTGGCCGGCCAGCAGGGACGTACCCTGGACGCCACCTCGCTGGTGCACGAGTCCTACCTGAAACTGCTCGGCAGCCGCGGCGCGGCGCGCTTCGAGGATCGCGCGCATTTCTTCGCCTATGCCGCCTCGGCCATGCGCAGCGTGGTGGTCGACTACGCGCGCAACCGGCTGGCGCGCAAGCGCGGCGGTGACCTGAAACGGGTGGCCGAGATTCCCGAGAACAGCAGCAGCGGCGTGCGCCTGGACGAGGACCTGCTGGCCCTGGACGTGGCCCTGGAGCGCCTGCAGGCCGTCGATGCGCACCTGGCGCGGGTGGTCGAGCTGCGCTACTTCGCCGGCCTGTCCGAACAGGAGATCGCCGAACTCAGCCAGCGCTCGGAGCGCAGCATCCGCCGCGACTGGCAGAAGGCGCGGCTGTTCCTGCTGGCGGCGATGCGCGGCGACTGAGGCGCGCGGGCCGACCATGGATGCCGCGCGCTGGCAGCTGCTTTCGTCCTGGCTGGACCAGCTGCTGGAGCTGGCCCCGGAGGCACGGCAGCTGCGCCTGCAGCGCCTGGCCGAGCACGACCCGACCCTGGGCCGCGACCTGGAACACCTGCTGCTGCAGGAGGCCGACAGCCAGGAGTTCATGGCCCAGCCGCTGTGGACCGCGGCGCCACCGGGGCGCGCGGGCAGCCAGGTGGGGCCCTACCGCCTGCTGAGCCCGTTGGGCGAGGGCGGCATGGGCGAGGTCTGGCTGGCCGAGCGCTGTGATGGCCTGTACCAGCGGCAGGTGGCGCTGAAGCTGCTGCGCAGCGGCGTGGCCGACCCTGGGCTGCGCCAGCGCTTCGGCCGCGAACGGCAGATCCTCGCCCGGCTGCAGCACCCTCACCTGGCCCAGCTGCTGGATGCCGGCGTGGACCAGCATGGCCAGCCCTATCTGGCACTGGACTACGTGGAAGGCGAGCCGATCAGTGATTACTGCCGGCGCCTGGAACCGTCGCTGGAAACGCGCCTGCAGCTGATGCTGCAGGTCTGCGCGGTGGTCAGCCACGCCCACGCCAACCTGGTGGTGCACCGCGACCTGAAGCCTTCCAACATCCTGGTCCGCGCCGACGGCACGGTGAAGCTGCTGGATTTCGGTATCGCCGCGCTGCTCGACCACGACGCCGCCGATGCCACCCACCCGCCCACCGAAGTACGTGCGTTCACCCTGCACTACGCCGCGCCGGAACAGGTACGCGGCGAGGCGGTCACCACCCTCACCGATGTCTATTCGCTGGGCGTGGTGCTGTTCGAAGTGGTTACCTGGCACAAGCCCTACCGCCTGCGCCGGCACAGCGATGCCGAATGGGAGCGCTCGATCCTCGACGTGCAGGTGCCGCGTGCATCGTCACTGCTGCTGCGGCTCGCCGACCAGCCCGGCGCCGCGCGGCGCGCGCTGCAGCGTCAGGCCCGGCAGCTGCGCGGTGACCTCGACGTGCTGCTGGAAAAGGCCCTGCAGAAGGATCCCGCGCAGCGCTACGCCTCGGCCGAGGCGCTGGCCGGCGACCTGCAGAGCTACCTGCAGGGCCGGCCGATCCAGGCCCGGCCGCCCGGCGTGGGCTACCGCGTGAACAAATACATCGGCCGCCACCGCTGGGGCGTGGCGCTGGCCTCGGTGGCCGTGCTGGCCCTGCTCGGCACCACCTCCATCGCGCTGTGGCAGGCGCGCCAGGCGCAGGTGGAAATGGCCCGCGCGCAGGCCATGCAGGATTTCACCGTCAGCCTGTTCGACAAGGCGGCCAGTGAGCGCCACGGCCATTTCGACGTGCCGCAGCTGCTGGCCACCGGGCAGCAGCGTGGCGAGGCCGAACTGGCCGACCAGCCGCTGGCGCTGGCCGAGCTGGAAGGCGTGATCGGCCGCCTGCGGATCGGTCTGGGCGATTACCAGCTGGCCCTGCAGACCCTGGACCAGCAGCGCCGGCTGCTGCAGCAGGTAAACGACGTGCCGCCGGCCCTGCAGCTGGAAGCGGTGACCCAGCGTGGTCGCGCGCTGCGCATGCTGGGCCGTGACCGCGATTGCCTGGCGCACCTGCAGCCGCTGCAGCCGTTGGCTGCCCGCGAGGCCGATGCATTGCCGGCGACGGTGGCCGAGTTCCACAGCCAGCTGGGCCGCTGCCAGGCGCAGCTGGGCAACGCGGACGCCGCGCGTGCCTCGTTCGAACAAGCGCTCGCCCTGCGCCACCAGGGCATCGGCCAGCGCTTTGGCCGCGCCGAGTCGCTGGCCGACCTCGCCGGCCTGGATGCCGGCGCCGGGCACCTGGCTGCCGCGCTGGCCGGTTACCAGCAGGCACTGGCGCTGCTGGACCAGCCGGCCGATGGCCGCAGCCCGCAGGTGATCGGCCTGCACCGCCAGCTGGGAGAGGTGCTGGCACGCCAAGGCCAGACCGAGGCGGCCGCCACCGAACTGGAACTGGCCTGGCAGGCGGCACAGGATGCCTGGGGCCCGCGCCATCCCGAGGCGCTGGTGGTGCGCCGCGCGCGCGCGATGCTGGCCCTGCAGCGCGGGCAGGGCGAGCACGCCGGACAGGAACTGCAGCAGGTACAGGCACAGCTGCTGGCCGCGCTGGGCCCGGCCCACCGCGAGGTCGGCCAGGGCGAGTTCGCGCTGGGGCAGTGGGCCAGCGATCACGGCGACGCCGCGTTGGCGGCCAGGCACTACGCGCGGGCGGTGGCGATCTGGCGCCAGCCCGACCATATGGCCCTGCTGCCGCAGGCGCTGCTGGCGCAGGCAGGCGCGCTGCAGCAGGCCGGGCAGCCGGACGCGGCACACGCTGCGCTGGCCGAAGCACGCCAGCTGCTGCTGGCCCAGCGCGGGGCACAGGCCCCGGCCCTGCGCGAGCTGGATGCGCGGCTGGCCGCGCTGGCGCAGGCTGAACCGACCGTACAGCCCTCCGCTGCCCGTTAACGTTTGTCTGCCTATGATGGCCGACCTTCCCCTTGCTTCCGCGCCTGCATGCAACGACGCGACTTCCTCCGCAATGCCTCCCTGGCCCTGGCCGCCTTCGGCCTGCCGACCCTGCCGGCCTGCGCGGCCGGGAAGAGTGGACAGCTCGGCCTGCGCCGGCTCGGCCAGCCGCAGCCGTTCGATTTCGCCACCCTGAAGGGCCAGGCCCGCGCGCTGGCGCAGGCGCCCTACCAGAGCCACAAGCGGGTGCTGCCCAAGCCGCTGGAAGCCCTGGACTGGGACCAGTACCAGTCGATTGGCTACCGCCAGGACCATGCGCTGTGGGCCGACCAGCCCGGCAAGTTCCAGGCGAAGTTCTTCCACCTGGGCCTGTACTTCCATTCGCCGGTGCGGATGTTCGACGTGGTCGATGGCAAGGCGCAGGAACTGGCCTACGACGGTGCGGCGTTCAACTACGGCAAGAGCGGCCTGAAGAACGGCGAGCTGCCGGCGGACCTGGGCTTTGCCGGCTTCCGCCTGAACACCCGCAAGGACACCGACCGCGACTTTGCCGCCTTCCTCGGCGCCAGCTACTTCCGCGCCGTCGGCAAGGAAGGCCAGTACGGCCAGTCCGCGCGCGCGCTGGCCATCGATACCGGCATGGGCAAGCCGGAGGAATTCCCTGATTTCATCGCCTACTACCTGGAGCAGCCTTCGGCCGACTCGGACACGATCGTGGTCTACGGCCTGCTCGATTCGCCCAGCGTGGCCGGCGCCTACCGCTTCGCCATCACCAACGGCGACGTGCTGCTGATGGACATCGACAGCGCGCTGTACCCGCGCAAGGCCATCGAACGCCTGGGCATCGCCCCGTGCACCAGCATGTACCAGGTGGGCGAGAACGACCGCCGCATGGGCTGGGACTGGCGCCCAGAAATCCACGACACCGATGGCCTGTCGATGTGGACCGGCGCCGGCGAATGGATCTGGCGCCCGCTGGTGAACCCGCGCAACCTGCGCTTCAACATGTTCGTCGATCACAACCCGCGCGGCTTCGGCCTGCTGCAGCGTGACCGCAATTTCGACCATTACCAGGATGACGGCGTGTTCTACGAGAAACGCCCGTGCCTGTGGGTGGAACCGAAGGGCGAGTGGGGCGATGGCTCGGTGCAGCTGGTGGAGATTCCCACCGTGGATGAGACCTTCGACAACATCGTGGCGTTCTGGAACCCGAAGGAAAAGCCGCAGCCGGGCCAGGAGCTGCTGGTCGGCTACCGCCTGTTCTGGGGTGCCGAACCGCCGGCACGCACGCCGCTGGCGCACTGCGTGGCGACCCACACTGGCCTGGGTGGCGTGGTGGGCAAGAAGCGCGAGTACTTCAGCTGGCGCTTCGCGGTGGATTTCGAAGGCGGCGAGCTGGCCAGCCTGATCGACAAGGGCGAGGTGGAGGCGGTGGTGGAAGCCAGCCGCGGCCGGGTGGAGATCGTGTCGGCGCGGCCGCTGCGCGAGATCAAGGGCTACCGCGCGATGTTCGACCTGGTGCCGCCGGAGGGCAGTACCGAGCAGATCGACATCCGCCTGTACCTGCGCAGTGGTGGCAAGCCGCTCACCGAGACCTGGCTGTACCAGTACACCCCGCCGCCGGCGGGCGCGCCGGAGCGCACGCTGTACTGAGTGGTTTGGGATTGCAGGGCTTGCAGCCCTGCACCCGCCGAAGCGGTAGTGCCGGCCGCTGGCCGGCAACCTCAACGTCAAAAGCTGGCTTTCCGTGGGATGGCGGGGTGGGTCCGGTTGAGGGGGACGCCGTAAACCCGTCCATGGGGGCTTGGTCGCCGCATCCATGCGGCTCACACCCCCTCAACCGGACCC
>NZ_JBRRCR010000142.1:0-5907 GCF_056759115.1 Stenotrophomonas sp. STEN087
CCGGCGGCCGCGCGCGCCGGCCCCCCCCCCCGCCGGCGAGCCGCGCCCGCCCCCCTCACCCCGCCCCCGGGCGGGGCCCGCCCCCCCGGCGACCGCCTCCTGTAGAGCCGAGCCCATGCTCGGCTGCTTCTGCTGATGCATCGCGGGCAAGTGCAGCCGAGCAGGGGCGCGGCTCTACAGAATTACGATTATTTGCTGCCGAAGTTGCCGCAGCCGTGGTACTGGTGCGCGCCGATGGTCAACATCGCCTTGGCCTCGAATGATTCGCCGCTCATGCCGTCCTGGCAGGTGGTGCGCTGGAAGCTCAGCTTGATGGGCGTGCCATCAGCGGCGTTGCCAGCCCAGCCATCGGCGCCCGCGGTGGGTGCGGAAACCTGGAAACGGCGCTCGCCATAGTCCACCTCGACCTGAAGGCCTGGCGCGTCGCCGTCGACCACGGCCAGCCAGCCGGGTTCATTGCCGCTGGCACGGAACGCTGCGGTGCCTGCGCTGCCGTTGCCTTCGGTTTCGCTCGCGGCGGCACTGTCCGTCGCCGGCTCAGGCACGGGGGCTGGCAGGTCGGCGCCTGCCGCTGCGGCGGGGGCTGGTGCCGGCTGGCACGCGGTGAGGATGATGCCCAGGGAGGCCGCCAACAGGCTGGGAGCTGTACGCATGGCTCGACTCCTTGTCGATACTGCTGAGGACACCTGACCGTACCACTTCGGCGCAGGCAGGGCCTGAAAGCCGCCTGACCGCAGCCCCGCGCACCGGGCAATCAACGAACGGCCACGCCCGCTGCCGGCGCCGCTGCCTGCTCCCGCAGCCGGTTGCCGAGTGCGGCCAGGTTGGCATCGATGTCATCCAGCTCCTGCCGTTGTCCGGCAGGCAGCTCTGCGCGCAGTTGCTGGCGCAGCGACTGCCAGGCAGGCACGGCCGCGGCACTGGCGGCGGTCACGGCCTCGGCGACCACGGCCTGCTCCTCGGCCAGCGGCAATCCGTAACCGCCCTCGGCCAGCAGCCGGCCTGGCCGCAGCCACTGCCCGCTCTGTTCCAGCAGGCCACGCAGCTGCGCGGTTGCCGGGCCGTCCGGCGCCGCCAGCAGGCGACGCTTCAAGCTATCGCGCGCACGCAGCTCGGCGCGGCGCTGCGCGGCCTGCTCCAGCAGCAGCAACCCGGCGCTGGCGCGCACATCGCCCTGCTGCAGCCACGGCGCGCGCTGCCGCGCGGGCAGCTTCAGCCAGTCCCGAACGTCCGCCGCCGGCAATGCGTTCTGTGCCGCCGCGACCGCAAACAGCTGCTGGTAATGATCGCGTGCCGATGCGAAGTAGTAGCCCTGCGCCTGCGCAGTGGCAGGATCATCCAGCACCCGCGCATCCAGTACCTCCAGCCGCGCCAGACGCCGGCGCAGGCCACGCGGGCTCAGCTGGGCCAGGCCCGCCTCGCCCAACCGCGGCACGCCGGCCTGCAGCAGCTTGGCCGCTTCCACCGCACAGTTGTTGCTGACAAAGTAATAGCGCCCGTCATAGCTCCAGTGCACCTGCGCCGTGCGCTCGAGCAGGCTGGCGATCTCGCTGCGGTCGAGCTTCAACGGCAACGACTGCAGGCCACGCAGCTCGACCTTGGTGTACTCGTCCACCACCTGCTGCAGCGGCAGCACGTACAGGCGCGAGGGATAGCCGCCAGTCAGGCCGCGCCAGTTGGAAATCTGCACGTCGCCGACGAATGCACGGAACGACAGGACGCGGTGGTACTGCAGATCCAGCCGGCACTCGGGCCCCGGCACGCGGCCCGGGCGGCAGATCACCAGCCGCAGCATGCTGTGGCCCCAGCGGCTCATCGGCTGCGCACTGCCTTCGGCCAGCAGGTAGTCCACGGCATAGACGCGCGAAGGGTCCAGTTGCAGCAGCGACGCGGCGCCCTCCTCCTCCTCGGCCTGCAGCAGCGGCACGGTACGCCCGCACTGCGGCGCCGGCAGCGACGGCGGCGTCCCGAAATGCTGCTGGTACCACTGCGCCATGGCCGGCCGGCGACAGGCGAATTCGGCATCGAGGACGAAGCGCTCGGCGTTCACCGCCAGGTATTCGGCGGGGTCCTGCAGCTCGTAGGGATCCGGGCTGCGGTCGCTGAAATGATTGGCGCCACGCCCCAGGTGCCACGGCCTGCGCTGCCAGCCGGCCAGATCGCGCCAACGCGCGCTGCGCGACCAGTTCGCGCCGCTGCGGTCGGCAACGTGGGTCAGTTCATGGATCAGTGCGCTGCGGCGCGCACGGCGCGCACCGGCCTGGCTGTCATCCAGCAGATCCAGGCGCAGGGCGATGCGCCCGGCGAATGCGCGGCCGTGTACCTGTGCCGGCAGATCATCGCGCCACGACACCCGTACCTGCGCGGGTAAGGCACGCAGCAGGCCATCGGGCAGCAGCGCCTGCACGTCGTCCAGCGTCTGCCGGGCGAGCTGCTGTTGCGGCTCGCTCAGTCCGGCCGGATCGAGCTGCAGGCGATCGGCGGCGTGCGCAGCATGCGCGATCAGCAGTAGAGCCACGCCATGCGTGGCTGCGTTCCGTGCAGATGTCATGGAATTGCCGGCCAGCGGCCGGCACTACCGGAAGGCCGGATCAGCGCGCCAGCAGCGCGCGGGCCAGCTGCAGGTCGCTCTGCTGCTGGGCAGTGGCATCCTGCTCGCGCAGGTGCACCAGTGCCGCCTGCAGGCGCGCGCCACGGATCTGGCCATCGCTGGCAACAAAGGCAGCCGCGTCATCGCGCGCAGCCAGCACAACCTTGTCATCACCCGAACTGCTGCCCGAGGTACCTGCCGAAGAAGCGGAGGCCGAACCGGCCGACGTACCGGCAGACGAGCCGGCGAAGCTGGAAGCAAAGCCGGCCAGCGGCAGTGACAGCAGGGCGAGCAGCAGAAGCGGACGGGTCATCGTGGTCAGGCCATCAGTGGGTATGCATGGAGCGTAATGGTTGCGTGAAGTCTTTGCCTGCATCAGACGTCGAACAGCTTGCCTGGATTCAGCCGCGCGTCGGGATCGAACGCGCGCTTGACCGCCTTCATCAGCGCGATTTCCGCCGGTCCGCGCGTGCTGTCCAGGTAGCCCTTCTTGACCAGGCCGATGCCGTGCTCGGCGGAAATGCTGCCATCGAAGCGCGCCAGCACCTGCGCCAGCAGCTTGGTGACGTGCTCGCACTGCGTTACGAAATCGGCGTTACTGGTGTCATCGGGTTTCAGCACGTTGATGTGCAGGTTGCCGTCACCGATGTGGCCGAACCAGACCACGTCGAAATGCGGATACGCCTCGCCGATCAGCGCCTGGGTCTCGGCCAGGAACGCCGGCATCGCCGAGATCCGCACCGAGACGTCGTTCTTGTACGGCTTGTAGCGTGCCACTGCCTCGGTGATGCCCTCGCGCAGGCGCCACAGCTGGGCGGCCTGGGCATCGCTGGCGCTGATCACGCCATCGCTGACCCAGCCATTGCCCATGCAGTCCTCGAAGGCCGCCATGGCCGCTGCTTCCTGCGCCTCGTCATTGGCGGCGAACTCGGTGACCACGTAATACGGGTGCGCCTCGTCGAACGGCGCCTGCGCACCGTGCGCCAGCACGTGTTCGAGCGCGCGCTCGGTGAAGAATTCGAAGGCCTGCAGCTGCAGCCGCGCACGGAAGGCGGCAAACACCTGCATCAGCACGTCGAAACTGGGCACCGCCAGCAGCATCACGTTGCTGGCCGGCGGCGGGTCGGTCAGCTTCACCGTGGCTTCGACGATCACGCCCAGCGTGCCTTCCGAACCGATCATCAGCTGGCGGAAGTCGTAGCCGCTGGAGTTCTTGATCAGGCCCTTGTTGAGTTCCAGCAGCTCACCGCTGGCGGTGACCACCTTCAGCCCGGCGATCCATTCGCGGGTGTTGCCGTAGCGGATCACGCGGATGCCGCCGGCATTGGTGGCGATGTTGCCGCCGATCGAGCACGAGCCACGCGCCGCGAAATCCACCGGATAGATCAGGCCGTGTTCCAGCGCAGCATTGTGCAGCGCCTCCAGCGGCATGCCCGCCTGCACCACCAGGGTGCGGTCGACGGCGTCGTAGGCCAGCGCCTTGTTCATCCGCTCCAGGCTCAGCACCAGCTCGCCATTGGCCGCCACCGCGCCGCCGGACAGGCCGGTGCGGCCGCCCGAGGGCACCACTGACACAGCCTCGGCCGCGCTCCAGCGCATCACCGCCTGCACCTCCTCCACCGTTGCCGGCAGGGCGATGGCCAGCGGCGCCGGGGTCCAGCGCCGGGTCCAGTCGCGGCCGTAATGCTCCAGGTCGGCAGGGTCGGTCTTCAGCTTCAGGCCGGGACAGGCCTGCTGCAGCGAGGCGATGCGGGAATCGGTCATGACAGTCCAGCGCGGTGCGTGAAGAACGGGCAAGCGTGCCAGCGGCGCGGGCCAGCGTCCAGTCCCGTCAATCGCCAGCAGATGGCTACGAATGCAACTATTTCCGCACTGCACCATGGCCCCGGCGATCTGGCATAGTGGTCAGCCCCTGTCCCACTGGCCGTGCCGCACCATGTCGCCGAAGAAGACCTCGTTCCCCAAGCAGGATATCCGCGTGCTGTTGCTGGAGGGGGTCAGCCAGACCGCCGTGGAGGTTTTCACCTCCGCCGGCTACAGCCAGATCGAAGCGCACAGCAAGGCGCTGCCGGAAGACGAACTGAAGGCCCGCATCGCCGAGGCGCACATCGTCGGCATCCGCTCGCGCACCCAGCTCAGTGCCGAGGTGCTGGCCGAGGCCAAGCGTCTGATCGCCGTGGGCTGCTTCTGCATCGGCACCAACCAGGTCGACCTGGACGCGGCCGAGCTGGCCGGCATCCCCGTGTTCAACGCCCCCTATTCCAACACCCGCAGCGTGGCCGAGCTGGTCATCGCCGAAGCGATCATGCTGACCCGCGGCATTCCGCAGAAGAACGCCGAATGCCATCGCGGCGGCTGGTCGAAGTCGGCCAGCGGTAGCCATGAAGTGCGTGGCAAGACCCTGGGCATCATCGGCTACGGCCACATCGGCACCCAGGTCGGCGTACTGGCTGAATCGCTGGGCATGCAGGTGATCTTCCACGACGTGGAAACCAAGCTGTCGCTGGGCAACGCCCGCGCTGCCGCCAGCCTGGACGACCTGCTGGCGCGCGCCGACATCGTCACCCTGCACGTGCCGGAAACCCCGTCCACGCAGTGGATGATCGGCGCCACCGAGCTGGCGAAGATGCGCCCCGGCGCGCACGTGATCAATGCCGCGCGCGGCACCGTGGTCGACATTGATGCCCTGGATGCAGCGCTGGCCAGCGGCCATATCGGCGGCGCCGCGCTGGACGTGTTCCCGGTCGAGCCGAAGGGCAACGGCGATGTCTTCGAATCGCCGCTGACCCGCCACGACAACGTGATCCTGACCCCGCATGTGGGCGGCAGCACGCTGGAAGCACAGGACAACATCGGCATCGAGGTGGCGGCCAAGCTGGTGCGCTACAGCGACAACGGCAGCACCCTGTCGGCGGTCAACTTCCCGGAAGTGACCCTGCCCGAGCACGCCGACAGCCTGCGCCTGCTGCACATCCACCAGAACGTGCCGGGCGTGCTGTCCAAGGTCAACGAGATCTTCTCGCGGCACAACTTCAACATCGACGGCCAGTTCCTGCGCACCGACCCGAAGGTGGGCTACGTGGTGATCGACATCACCGCCAGCGAGGAACAGGCCGGCGCCGTGCGTGACGAGCTGGCCGCGATCCCGGGCACCCTGCGAACCCGCATTCTGTACTGATGAAGGCGTCGCCGGGCATTGCCCCGCCCGCCCGACGGTAGCGCTGGGCCAAGGCCGGCGGAAAAGGATCCCGCCCCGCGCCCGCCCCGCAATGGGGGGCTCAAAAGGGTTTTACCCCCCCAACCACCCCAAGGGGGGG
>NZ_JBRRCR010000143.1:0-5904 GCF_056759115.1 Stenotrophomonas sp. STEN087
GTTGAGGGGGCGTGAGCCGCATGGATGCGGCGCCCGAGCTTACATGGACGTACTTGCAGCGTCCCCCTCAACCGGACCCACCCCGCCAACCCACGGATAGCCAGCTTCTGCTGTTGCTTCGGCTTCGGCTTCGGCTTCGGCAGGTGCAGGGCGCAGCCCTGCCGAACACTACTCCGCCTCGCGCTGGACCTGCCGCCAGAGCTCGGCGGCGAGCGCGCGCACCGCATCATCCGCATCCGGCCGATGCAGCAGCCCGATCTCATAGTTCTCCACCACCGGCAGGCCACGCTCACCATCGATCACGCGGTGCTCGCGGCTCACCGCGCGACGCGGCAGCAGGCTGATGCCGATGCCATCGGCCACCGCCCCCTGAATGCCGCTCAGCGACGAACTGGTGAACGCGATGCGCCAGCGCAGGCCGAGTGCCTCCACCGCCTGGATCATCTCGTCGCGGTACAGGCCGCGCGGCGGGAACGTCACCAGCGGCAGCGGATCCAGCTGCAGGCTGCTGTTGCGCTGGCTGTCGATCCAGTGCATCGGCTCGCGCCGGCAGTGCACCGCCTGGCGCGTGTTGCGGCGCTGCTTGACCAGCACCAGGTCCAGTTCGCCATGGTCGAAGCCATGGGCCAGGTCGCGACTCAGACCGCTGCTGATTTCCAGCTTCACCTGCGGGTGGCGGCGGCTGAACGCGGCCAGCATCCGCGTGGTCTGCGCGTTGACGAAGTCCTCCGGCACGCCGATGCGCACCGCGGTCTCCACCGTGGCGCCGGCCAGGGCCTGGGCCATTTCCTCGTTCAGGTCGAGCATGCGCCGGGCGTAACCCAGCAGCGTGTGCCCGGCATCGGTGGGGTGCACGTCGCGGTGGCCGCGTTCGAGCAGGCGGTGCCCGGCCAGCTCCTCCAGCCGCCGTACCTTCTGGCTGACCGTGGACTGGGTGGAATGCAGGCGGGTAGCCGCGGTGGTGAAACTGCCGCAGTCGGCCACCATCACCAGCGCACGCAGCAGGTCCAGTTCGAACAGCGTTCTATTCGATTTGGCACTGTCTTGCATTTGAACATTTCACTTCTGGATGCACGTGGCGACTTCTACCATGCAGGGCAGGGGGCGGCAAGCACGGCGCCCCGCTGCACCGGAGAACCGCAGATGCGCATCGCTCGTCGCCCTCGTTTGCCCGGCCCGCTGGGTCGCCTGTTGCTGCTGTGCCTGTTGGCGATGGTGCTACCTGGCTGTTCGGCCACGGCCGGCACGGCCGATGCGCGCCTGCGCGATGCTGCCGCGCGAGGCGATGCCGCCGCCGTGCGTGCGGCGCTGGAAGACGATGCCGATCTGGAGTCGCGCGATGGTGAAGGTCGCACCGCACTGCTGCTGGCGACCCACGGCAACCACGTCGATGCCGCACGCGAACTGATCGAAGCCGGTGCCGACGTCAACGCCAAGGATGCGATGCAGGACAGCGCTTACCTGTATGCCGGCGCGCGCGGCCTGGATGACATTCTCGCGCTGACCCTGGCCCACGGTGCCGAGCTGCGCAGCACCAACCGCTACGGCGGCACCGCCCTGATTCCCGCCGCCGAACGCGGCCATGTGGCCACCGTGCGCACGCTGCTGCGCGCGGGCGTGGCGGTGGACCATGTCAACCGCCTGCACTGGACCGCGCTGCTGGAAGCGATCCTGCTCGGCGATGGTGGCCCGCGCCATGTGCAGATCGTGCAGCTGCTGCTCGACGCCGGCGCCAATCCCGAACTGGCTGATGGCGATGGCGTGACGCCGCTGATGCACGCACGCCAGCGTGGCTACACCCGCATTGAAACCCTGCTGCACCAGGCCGGCGCCCAGCGCTGAACCCCGACCCCTTCCACTCTGCGCGTCACGCGTGCCCACCAGGATGCCGTCCATGTTCCAGTCCCGTCCGTTGTCCCTTGCGATTCTCCTAGCCGTCGCACCGTTGTCGGCCTCCGCTGCCGAGCGCGCCGACCTGCTGATCCGCAACGCCACCGTGGTCGATGTCGAACACGCGCGCAGCCTGCCGGGGCAGAGCGTGGTCATCCGGGTCGATGACATCGTCGCCGTCGGCCCCGATGCGCAGCTGCGCAGCCAGTGGAGCGCCAGCCGCCAGATCGACGCCAAGGGCAAGTACCTGATCCCGGGCCTGTGGGACATGCACGTGCACTTCGGCGGCGGCCCGGCCCTCATCGAAGAGAACAAGGCGCTGCTGCCGCTGTACATCGCCCATGGCATCACCACCGTGCGCGACTGCTCGGGCGACCTGCCGGAGCAGGTGCTGCAGTGGCGTGGCGAGATCGCCAAGGGCACGCTGTTCGGGCCGCGCCTGCTCAGCTCCGGCGCCAAGATCGAAGGCATCAAGCCGGTCTGGAAGGGCACCATCGAAGTGGGCAGCGAGGCTGACGTCGACAAGGCGATCACCCGCCTGCAGCACGACAAGGTCGATTTCGTGAAGATCACCGACAGCACGCTGAAGCCGGAGCTGTTCCTGTATTCGGCCAGCGCCGCGCGCAAGGCCGGTTTCAAGGCCTCGGGCCATATCCCGATGGCGCTGACCGTCGAACAGGCAGTCGATGCCGGCCTCGCCTCGATCGAGCATCTGGACTACGCGTTCAAGGCCGGCAGCAAGGATGAAGCGCAGATCGCCGCCGATTTCGGTGCCGGTCGCATCGACCGCGCCGAGGCCAACCGCCGCCTGGATGCCAGCTTCGACCACGATACGGCGATGCACGCCTACCGCGACTTCGCCAAGCGCGGCGTGTTCGTCACCCCGACCCTCAATGGCGGCCGCATCCTCGATTTCCTCGACCAGGATGACCACGCCAACGATCCGTACCTGGCCTACATCGGCCCGGGCCTGCGTGCCACCTACCAGTGGCGCGTGGATCGCGCGGCCAAGGCCACCCCGGCGCAGATCGAAGCGCGCCATGCGCAGTACCACCAGGTGGCCTCGGTGCTGCCGATGCTGCAGGAAGCGGGCGTGACGATCATCGCCGGCACCGATGCCGGCTTCCTCAACTCGTACAACTTCCCGGGCATTGCGTTGCACCAGGAACTGCAGCTGTTCGTGAAGGAAGGCCTGAGCGCGCCGCAGGCGCTGTCGGCGGCCACGCGTTCGGGCCCGGCATGGTTCGGCCAGATGGATCGCTACGGTGGCGTCGCCAGCGGCAAGGCGGCCGACCTGGTGCTGCTGACCGCTAACCCGCTGCAGGACATCGCCGCGACTGAGAAGATCGACAGCGTGATTCTGCGCGGCACTGTGTATGACCGTGCGGCGCTGGACAAGATGCTGGCCGACACCAAGGCCAAGGTGGCGGCGTGGAATGCCGAGGCGGCCAAGGCGAAGTGATCGCTGCTGGGGTCAGAGCCCTTTCCGGTGGAAAGGGATCCGACCCCGGATCACAACCCTCCAGCCCAGGGTCGGATCCCTTTGCTGCGCAAAGGGCTCTGACCCTTCCAGCGGTTCAGCGCACCGCCGGTCGCATCCCATGCAGCTGCGGCAGTGCTTCCTTCATCGCATCGATGAACGCGCGCAGCCGCAGCGGCTGCTGGCGCGCGGCGGGGAACACCAGGTGCACCGGCAGCGGTGGCGCCTGCCACTGCGGCAGCAGCTGCACCAGACGGCCTTTGGCGAGATCGTCGGCCACCAGCCACGCCGAGACCACCGCCGCGCCCAGACCGGCCACAGCGGCACGCTGCACCACGAACAGGTTGTCGGTGAGCAGGCGCGGGGCGATCGACAGCGTGTGCGCGCGCCCCTGCGCATCGTGCAGCAGCAGGCGCTCGCGGTAGTAGGTGGCCAGCGCGATCCATGGCAGTGCCTGCGCCTCCTCGGGCGTGCGCACGCGCGCAGGATCGGCCAGGGCAGGCGAGGCCACCACGATGCGTGGCACCTCGGCCAGCGGCAGGGCGACCATGCGCGGCTCGTCCACCGGGCCGACGCGCACGGCGCAGTCGACGCCGTCGGCAACGAAGTCCGGGCGATGGTCTTCGAGGATCCATTCCAGGCTCAGCTGCGGATGGCGGGCGAGGAAGTCCAGCATGGTCGGCAGCAGCTGCGCCTGGCCGAACGCGTGCGGCACCATCACCCGCAGGCGCCCGCGCAGCACCTGCGCCTCGCCATGCAGCTCGGCCTGCAGTGACTCCCACTCGTCGATGACCCGCTGCGCGTGGCGCTGGCAGCGCTGGCCGTCCTCGGTCAGCTGCAGGCCATGGGTGGAGCGCTGCAGCAGGCGCAGGCCCAGCTGTCGCTCTAGCGCCTGCAGGCGCCGGCTGACCGTGGGCTGTGTGGTGCCGAGCTGGGTGGCGGCGGCGTAAAGGCTGCCGGCATCGACGATGCGCAGGAAGGTGCGCAGCAGGTCGAGGCGGTCGGCGCCAGTGGGCAGGTCGGTCATGCGCTGTGCGTATGAATGATATGTGGCTGAGCCTACTACAGACGTGTGGCGAATACCTTCAGGCTATGCACCATTCCTCCCCCGGAGTTCATCCATGTCCACCCCTTCCATTTCCGTGAGCGCCACGCCCACGGCCGCCCCCTCGGCCCCGCTGGTCCTTGCGATGGCGGCCGGCGCCGGCTTCTCAGTGGCCTCGCTGTACTACAGCCAGCCGATGCTGGGCCTGATCGCGCAGGACCTCGGCGCCAGCGAGCGCGGCGTCGGCATGGTGCCGACCCTGACCCAGCTGGGTTACGCCTTGGGCATCCTGCTGCTGGCCCCGCTGGGTGACCGCTTCGACCGTCGCCACCTGATCCTGCTGAAGTCGGTGCTTTTGTCGCTGGCCCTGGCGGGCGCGGCGCTGGCCGGCCAGCTGCCGGGCCTGCTGATGGCCAGCCTGCTGGTCGGGCTGATGGCCACCCTCGCGCAGGACATCGTGCCGGCGGCCGCGGTACTGGCCCCGGACGCACACCGTGGGCAGATCGTTGGCCGGGTGATGACCGGCCTGCTGCTGGGCATCCTGCTCTCGCGCGTGGTCAGTGGCGTGGTCGCCGAAGCCTGGGGCTGGCGCACGCAGTTCGTGCTGGCGGCGGTGTCGGTGGCGGCGATGGGCGCGGTGATGGCCAAGGCGCTGCCGCGCTTCGCACCGACCAGCACCTTGCGCTACCCGGCATTGCTGGCCTCGCTGCTGCATTTGTGGCGCGAGCAGCCGCAGCTGCGCCGCGCGGTCGCCAGCCAGTCGCTGCTGGCGGTGGGCTTCAGCGCGTTCTGGTCGACCCTGGCACTGATGCTGCACGCCAAGCTCGGGTTGGGCAGTGCCGCCGCAGGTGCGTTCGGCATTGCCGGTGCGGCCGGCGCGCTGGCGGCGCCGTTCGCGGGCCGCTATGCCGACCGCCTGGGCAGCCACGCGGTGGCACGGCTGGCGATTGCGGTGGCGCTGGTGGGCTTCGGCCTGCTGCTGGCCGACAGCTGGCTGCCGACCGCCGCGCTGCTGCCGCTGCTGGTGGTGAGCGCGCTGCTGTTCGACTTCGGTTTCCAGTCGGCGCTGGTGGCGCACCAGACGCTGGTCTACGGACTGGTGCCGCCGGCGCGCAGCCGCCTCAACGCGCTGCTGTTCACCGGCATGTTCATCGGCATGGCGGCGGGTGGTGCGCTGGGCAGCCTCGCACTTGCCCAGTGGGGTTGGCATGGCGTGGCGTGGCTGGCAGTGGTGTGTGCGGGCAGCAGCCTGCTGGTGCGGTTGAGGTGAGTTTTGTTCTGCAGGGCTTGCAGCCCTGCACCTGCTTCAAGCCAGAGCAACGTCAAGGTCAAGAGCTGGCTTTCCGTGGGTTGGCGGGGTGGGTCCGGTTGAGGGGGGCGCCGTAAACCCCCCTCCGGGGTCCGGCCCAGCCGCTGGCGGCTGTGCGTTCGGGCGCTCGCGAAGCAGTGCTTCGCAAGCAAAGCGCCCTCACCCATGGGGGCTTGGTCG
>NZ_JBRRCR010000144.1:0-5865 GCF_056759115.1 Stenotrophomonas sp. STEN087
GGACCGGCCACCGGCGGAGCCCCGCGGTGGGGGGGGTGAACGCGGGGGGCCCGGGGGTTGGGCCGGGAGGGGGGGCTGGCGGGGGGACGCTGCAAGTACGTCCATGTAAGCTCGGTCGCCGCATCCATGCGGCTCACGCCCCCAGCCAACCCATCCCCCCGGCCACGGACACGTTCCCGCGCGCCCACCCCGGAGAATCAACAGAAAAGAACAAAAGCGGGTCGCTTCGCTCGCACAGCCGGGGCCGCCAGCGCACCGCTTTGGCTGTTGCTTCTGCTTTTGCCTTCTTCTCTTGATCTTCCGGGGTGGGTCAGCCGCGTGAACCTGTCAGGGGCCGGTCGGGGTGGGGGGCGGGACCGCAGGCGCCATGGCATGCGCCTACGAGCCCCCAAGGAAGGGTTCACGGCGCGGCCCCCGCCCCCCCCCCCCCCCGTGCGGGCGCGCCCGGCCGCCCCCCCCCCCCCCCCCCGCCCCCCCCCCACCCCAGTAATCCCAGCAGATGACCCACCACGGAGGGGCTCCGCCGTTCGCCGATCCCCCGCCGCAGGCGGCATTCCGCGCAGGAAAAAAAAATCCCACCGGACCTGTCGATTCCCGATCCCCCGGTTCGTCGTACCAGTGAAGGGCGCGCAAACCGCCGCCCACGGGAGAACGACATGAAAGTCATGGTGATCGTCAAAGCCAACGCCGATTCCGAAGCCGGCCGCCTGCCCAGCGAAGCGGAACTGGCCGAAATGGGCGCCTACAACGAACAACTCGTCGCCGCCGGCATCATGCTCGCCGGTGAAGGCCTGCACGCCACCGCCCGTGGCCGCCGCATTCATTTTGGTGCCGCCGCCCCGCAGGTGCAGGCCGGCCCCTTCGGCCCGCCAAGCGAGCAGATCGCCGGGTTCTGGCTGTGGAACGTGCGCTCGCTGGACGAGGCCATCGAATGGGCCAGCCGTGCCCCGTTCGGCGCTGGCGGCACCCTCGAGCTGCGTCCGCTGATCACCGCCGAGGATTTCGGCGAAGCCTTCACCCCCGAATTACAGCAGCAGGAACAGCGTCTGCGGGAACAGCTGGAAAACTGATCGATCTTCCCTGTCACATCCGCCGGTACGCCCCGGCACCACCACCCAACGGAGCATTGCCATGAAACTGATTCCCTTCCTTGGCTTCAGCGGCCAGGCCCACGATGCGATGGCCTTCTATGCCAAGGCCCTCGGTGGCCAGGTCACCTCGGAGATGAAGTACCGCGACATGCCGCCGTCCGATGGTTCGCCGGGCTGCAACGAGATGCCGGCCGAAACCCTCGACCACGTGGCGCACAGCCAGCTGGAGATCGAGGGCGCGATCCTGATGGCCGCCGATGGCCCGGGCGGCGGCGATGGCGGTTCGACCACCATCAATGTCGACGTCGACAGCATCGAGGAAGCCGAGCGCGTGTTCGCCGCGCTGGCCGAAGGCGGCCAGGTGCAGATGCCGATCGCCGAGACGTTCTGGGCGCATCGCTGGGGCATGTTGATCGACCGCTTCGGCAAGCCGTGGATGGTCAACTGCATGAAGCAGCCCTGATCCAGCTCCCGCACCCGTCACCCATCACCCATCACCCGCACAGGAAACGCAACGATGAGCGCACCGCAACCGCCGATGATCTTCGTCAACCTGCCCGTGCAGGACCTGCAACAGTCCAAGGATTTCTTCAGCGCGCTGGGCTACAGCTTCAATCCGGCCTACACCAATGAAGACGCCGCCTGCATGGTCATCAGCGAGAGCATCTTCGTGATGCTGCTGGTCAAGCCGTTCTTCCAGCAGTTCACCAACAAGAACATTGCCGATGCGCACGCGGAGACCGAGGTGATCACCTGCCTTTCCGCGGCCAGCCGCAAGGCGGTGGACGTGATGGTGGACAAGGCGGTGGCCGCCGGTGGCAGCGAACCGCAACCGGCGCGCGATTACGGTTTCATGTACCAGCGCGGCTTCCAGGACCTGGATGGCCACCTGTGGGAAATCGCACATATGGAAGGCGAGCCGGGCTGATGGCCGACGCCGTTCGCTGGCGCTTGTGCGGGCACGGCCTGCGTGCTGTGATCGGCGCATGACCGAGCCCGCCCTGAGCCAGCGACTGGAAACCCTCTGGCGGATGGAATCGCCGGTGTTGATCGCGCGCCTGGCGCGGCTGCTCGGCGGTGATGTCGGCCGCGCCGAGGAGCTGGCCCAGGACACCTGGCTGGCCGCGCTGGAGCGCTGGCCGGCGCAGGGCATCCCGGACAACCCCGGAGCCTGGCTGATGACCACCGCGCGCAACCGTGCCATCGATGTGCTGCGCCAGCACCAGCGCGTGGCGCAGCAGCATGCGCAATGGGGCGAGGAACTGCACCCGGCGGCGTTGCCCGCACCCGATGACAGCCAGGCACTGGAAGACGACCTCGGCGATGACCTGCTGCGGCTGATGTTCGTGGCCTGCCATCCGGTGCTGCCGGCCGATGCACGGGTGGCGCTGACCCTGCGCCTGCTGGGCGGCCTGACCACCACCGAGATCGCGCGCGCCTTCCTGCAGCCGGAGCCGACCATCGCCCAGCGCATCGTGCGCGCCAAGCGCACCCTGGTGCAGAAGCAGGTGCCCTACGAAGTGCCGCGCGCCGAGGCGCTGCCCGAGCGGCTGGCCTCGGTGCTGGAGGCGATCTACCTCGTCTTCAACGAGGGCTATGCGGCCAGTGCCGGCGATGACTGGATGCGCCCGGCCTTGTGCGAGGAAGCGCTGCGGCTGGCCCGCATCCTCGCCCATCGGCTGCCCGCGCCGCCGGTGCTGGGCCTGCTGGCGCTGATGGAGCTGCAGGCCTCGCGTGCCGCGGCGCGTGTCGATGCGCAGGGCCAGCCGGTATTGCTGGACGTGCAGAACCGCGCGCGCTGGGACTGGCTGCAGATCGAACGTGGCCGGCAGGTACTGGAGCGCGCGGTGGATGCGGGCGGCGGCAACGATGCCTACGTCCTGCAGGCACGCATCGCGGCCTGCCATGCCACCGCGCGCCGTGCCGAAGACACCGACTGGGCACGCATCGCCGCGCTGTATGCGCAGCTGCTGCAGGTGATGCCCTCGCCGGTGGTGGCCCTGAACCGGGTGGTGGCGGTGTCGCGCAGTGACGGTGCGTTCGCGGCTTGGGGGTTGCTGCAGCCGTTGCTGGTCGATGCGCGGTTGCAGGGCTATGCCCCGTTGCAGGTGGTGCGGGGCGAGCTGCTGCTGCAGCTCGGACGGGAGCACAATGCCCGTGACGCATTTGCCATGGCGGCGGATCTGAGCCAGAACCAGTCCGAGCGCCTCCTGCTGCGGCAGCGGGCGGGTCTGGCGGCCGAAAACCAGGGCGGGTAGCGACAGGACTTGTCGCCAGCCCCGGGAGCGGCTATGTTTCGCGCCCATCGGGGGCGAGTCTGCCCCCGCAACGTGCGTTGAACCAGGAGTGGTTGGATGTTTTCAAGGACGAAGCGCGCACCGCGCGCCTTTGCGCGCCTGCTCGCCTGTGTGTTGTGCCTGGCCGTATGGCCGTGGGCCGCACAGGCTGCAGACAAATCGCAGCAGGCCTACTGGGCCGGTTTTGCCTACACCGCTGATGCCGCTGCCGTGCAGGCGACCACGCCGCACGCACATGCCGTGCTGGAAAAGCGCGGCCTGATTCCGCTCAACCAGACCCTGGCGCAGGCGCTCGAGCGTCGCCCGCCGGCGTCCCTGGAACTGATCGACCAGCCGGTGGCCATGCTTGACGGCACCACCAGCGCGGTCGTGCTGGCCGCCGCCCTGGACCGCGAGCTGGTATCGGTCGAGCCGATCGGCAACCAGTACAAGGTGCTGGTGGAAGTGGCCCTGCAGGCCCTGTTCTTCGATTTCCGCGAACGCCAGGTGATCGCGTCCTACCCGATCACCCTGCAGCGCATCGACGTGCAGGACTACCGCCCGGGCAACGACGATATCGATGCCATCGTCGCCGACCTGCTGTACGGCAGCGGCAATGCGGCGCTGCCGCAGGTGCTGGCCACTACCCTGGCCCAGGCCAAGCTGCCCGAAGCGGCCTCGCGACGCCTGCAGGTGGGCGCGGTGACGCTGTCGGAGGCGACCGTGGCCAAGCTGCCCGACCCGAAGTGGGCCGACACGCTGCGCGCGACGCTGGCCCATGAGCTGTCCAAGACGCTGTCGTCCAACACCGGCGTCGGCCTGCTGCCGCCGGCCTCGGGCCAGGCGATCGGTGGTGCGATGGCCGCGCGCTTCGCCGATGGCAAGGTCTACCAGTTGAAGATTCCCGAGCCGGACTACGTCATCACCCTGCAGGTGGACGCGCTGAAGAACGGCGTGATCGAAGAGACCGCCGCGATGAAGACGATGCTGTTCGGTGCGTTCTTCACCGCCAAGGTCACCGAGCCGTTCTCCGGCAAGGTCTATTTCGAACAGCCGCTGCGCAAGGGTGCCACCAAGGTGGTGCCGGTCACGCAGTGGCAGGTCGACCAGTGGTCGGCCAGCTACGAAACGCTGCTGGCCGGCTTCGATGCCTTCGCCGGCGCCGCTGCCAAGCGCGCCGATTCACGCGCCTGGCTGGACGAACAGAAGCCGGGCGGCCGCCCGTTGCAGCAGCAGACCCAAGCCCTCCAGGAGTTGATCAAATCATGTCGTTGATGCGTACCATCCTGCTCATCCTCATCGCCCTGGTGGTGGCCTCGCCGGTCGCCGCACAGACCGCCAGTTCGCGTGGTACCGGTTCGGCCAGCTACAGCCTGCGCCTGAGTGCCGGCACCCGCGCCGAAGCCCTGAACAAGGCCAAGGTCAATGCCCTGGAGGCGTACATCGCCGAAACCGGCGCGGCCAAGCTGCGCCTGTTCGAGGCACGCCGCCCGGAGTTCATTGGTGAAATCGACCGCTACGTGCTCAGCGCCGTGCAGCTGTCGGACAACGAAGACAAGAAGGCCAAGACCTACAGCGTCACCGTGCGTGCGGAGATCAACACCACGCTGCTGCAGACCAAGCTCGATGCGGGTTCGGCCGTGGCCGGTGCCACCGCCGCGCAGCGCTCGCTGCTGACCTTCCTGTTCATGGCGCGCTCGCAGGACACCGTGCAGTCGTTCCAGGACAAGGAATACCGTCGCGTCGACGCCAGCAGCAGCTACAGCGAGAACACCCGCGAAGGCGACTCGTTCCGCGGCAACTCGGTCAGCACCAATGGCAGCATCAACCAGAACGGTTCGGTGTCGGTCACCAGCGGCGGCAGCACCACCGCGCGCGCCGACAACATCACCTGGAAGGTCGCCAACGCTGCCGAGGTCAACACCGCCATGACCGGAGCCTTCAGTGCCGCCGGCTACGAAGTGGTCGAAGCCGAGTACGTCGAAGGCGAGTCGCGTGGCCTGCTCAGCATCGAGCGCATCCGCAAGGATTTCAGCACCGGCAACGACCTGGCCCCGGCCACCCTGCGTGACACCGCCAACGGCATCCGTGCGGCCAACATCCCGTACATCGCCGTGGGCACCCTGGACGTGGGCATGCGCGATCGTGACCCGGCCAGTGGCAATACCCGCGTGTTCGTCACCGTCACCGGCAAGGTGCTGGACGTGACCGGTCGCTTCCCGCGCACCGTGTCTTCGGTCGGCCCGGTGCAGTTCTCCGGTACCGGCCCGAACGAAACCGTGGCCCGCACCAACGCCCTGCAGCTGGCGGCCGAAAAGGCTGCGCAGCAGATGATCAACGAGCTGAACGTCAAGGCGGTCCGCTGATTGCTGGTGTCCTGCGCCGGGCATGACCCGGCGCGCCTCCCCGCTTCCCACCCCCCCCCCTGCGGCCGGTGCCAAAAAAAGGAAATACGATGATCCGTACAAATGCTCTCGCCGTGGCCAACGCCCCCCCCC
>NZ_JBRRCR010000145.1:0-5865 GCF_056759115.1 Stenotrophomonas sp. STEN087
GGGGGGGGGGGGGGCCGGCGGCGCGCGGGCGCCGGCGCGGGCGCCCCAAGCCGCGGGCGGCGGCGCGGGGGCCGGGGGGGGGGCCGGCCCGCCCGACGCCACGCCCGGTCACACCCCCGCATCCACCAGGTAATCAATGAAGCTCCGCACCTTCGGTGCCAGGTGGCTGCGGCTGGTGTAGACGGCGAAGATGCCGATCGTGGGCACTTCCCATTCCGGCAGCACGCGCACCAGGCGGCCATCGGCCAGCGCGTCCTCCAGCAGGAAATCCGGCTGCAGGATCACGCCCATGCCGGCGATGGCCGCTTCGCGCAGCACGTCGCCGTTGTTGGCCTGCAGGATGCTGTTCACCGTCACCCGGGTTTCGCCCCCCGGCCCCTGCAGCGGCCACTGGTTGCCCGAAGCCCAGTAGCTGTAGCCCAGGCAGTCGTGCTGTTCCAGCTCCTGCGGCGTGTGCGGCGTGCCGCGCGCGGCCAGGTAGGACGGCGCCGCGCACAGGGTGATGCGGGCCTGGCCCAGCCGCCGCGCGATCAGCGCCGGGCTCGGCTCGCGGGTGATGCGGATGGCCACGTCGTAGCCTTCTTCCACCATGTCCACCAGCCGGTCGGACAGGGCCAGGTCCAGTTCCACCTGCGGGTAGCGCTGGCGGTAGCCGGCCAGCAGCGGGCCGAGGCGGGCGATGCCCCAGCTGACGGGTGCATTGATGCGCAGCGTGCCCGAGGGCTCCAGCGCCTGCGCGCCGATGCTGGCTTCCAGTGCGTCGAACTCGGCCAGCAGGCGCACGCACTGCGCGTAGTAGGCCGCGCCGGCGCTGGTCGGGCTGACCCGCCGCGTGGTGCGGTGGAGCAGGCGGGTGGACAAGCGCTTTTCCAGCGCGGCGACCTGCCGGGTCACCCCGGCCGTGGACATGTCCAAGGCCTGCGCGGCGGCACTGAAGCCGTTGCGCTCGACCACCGCGACGAACACACGCATGGCGTCCAGGGTGTCCATTGTTTCGCCTTCTGCAACAAATACGGTCAGATCATCGTATTTATCGGCTCTGGTGAGCGCAATAAGCTGTGCCCACTCCTTCCGATGTGCCTGCCATGTCTACCACGTCCCGTCCGCTGTCACCGCTCGCCCCCTACGCCGGCACCCTGCTGCGGCTGGCGCTGGGCGGCCTGTTCCTGGCCCATGGCCTGACCAAGCTGCTGGTGTTCACCCCGGCCGGCACCGCGGCCTATTTCCAGTCGCTGGGCCTGCCCGGTGTACTGGGGTATTTCACGATCGTTGCCGAGCTCGGCATCGCCACCGCCCTGCTGCTGGGCGTCTATGCGCGCTGGATCGGCCTGCTCGGCGTGCCGCTGCTGCTGGGCACCATCGTCACCGTGCACGGTGCCAACGGTTTCAGCTTCGCCAACAGTGGCGGCGGTTGGGAATACCCGGCGTTCTGGGCCGTGGCCCTGGTCGTGCTGTTCCTGCTGGGCGATGGCCGCTGGACCCTGCGTTCGCGCTGATCGCCCCATGAAAGACTTCCTGGAGGTTTCCATGTCCCGTCTGCCTTCGCTGTACATCTCCCATGGCTCGCCGATGACCGCCCTGCATCCGGGCCAGGTCGGCGTGCGCCTGGCCGAGCTGGCCCGCGACCTGCCGACGCCGCGCGCGATCGTCATCGCCTCGGCGCACTGGCTCGCCCGCCAGCCGCTGGTCGGCACGCACCCGCAGCCGCCGACCATCCATGATTTCGGTGGTTTCCCGCGCGAGCTGTTCGAACTGCAGTACCCGGCCCCGGGCGACCCGGCGCTGGCCGAAGAAGTGGCCGGCCGCATCGCCGCCGCCGGCCTGCCGGTGGCCATCGACCCGCAGCGTGGCCTCGACCACGGTGCGTGGGTGCCGCTGCGCATGCTGCGCCCGCAGGCCGACATCCCGGTGGTGCCGGTGTCGATCCAGCCGATGCTGGGCCCGCAGCACCAGTACGCGCTGGGCCGCGCGCTGGCACCGCTGCGCGAGCAGGGCGTGCTGCTGATCGGTTCGGGCAGCATCACCCACAACCTGCACGACTGGCGCGATTACCAGGACGGCAAGGAAGCGCCGTACGTGCGCCCCTTCATCGAATGGGTGGAGCAGCGCCTGGCCGCCAACGATCGCGACGCGCTGTTCGACTACCGCCGCCAGGCACCGTTTGCCGAGCGCGCGCATCCCACCGATGAGCACCTGCTGCCGCTGTACTTCGCGATGGGCGCGGCGGGCGAGGGCGGCTTCGGTGCGCAGCGCATCGATGCGGGCATCGACGCCGGCATGCTGGCGATGGATATCTACCGCTTCGATGGCAGCGCTGCGGCGGTGGCCGCATGAGCGCCGTGCTGCCGATGCTGGAGCGCCCGGCGCAGGGCACCGCGCAGGGCCTGGTGGTGCTGCTGCACGGCGTGGGCAGCAACGAGCAGTCGCTGGCCGGCCTGGCCCAGGCGCTCGACCCGCGCCTGCACGTGCTGCTGCCGCGCGGGCCGCTGGTGTTCGGGCCGCAGGCGTTCGGCTGGTTCACCGTGCGCTTCGGTGCGCAGGGGCCGGTGATCGACCCGGCGCAGGCCGAACAGTCGCGCCTGCTGCTGGGCGAGTGGCTGGCGGCGCAGCAGCAGCGGCTGGGCGTGGACGCACGGCAGACCGTGCTGGCCGGCTTCAGCCAGGGCGGCATCATGAGTGCCAGCGTCGCCCTGACCCAGCCGCAGCGGGTGAAGTCGTTCGGCGTGCTGTGCGGGCGCATCCTGCCGGAGATCGCCCCGCACGTGCCGGCCAGCATCGCCGATGCCGGGCTGGACGGTCTGTTGGTGCACGGCCATGCCGACGACAAGCTGCCGTACACGCTGGCCGAATCCGCGGCTGCGCGCCTGCAGGCGCTGGGCGTGGCCCACCAGCTGCGTGGCTACCCGGTTGGCCACACGCTGTCGGCGGACATGCAGCGGGACATCAGCGGCTGGATCCAGCAGCGTTTGCTGTCGCTGCCCTGACGCGCATTCACACAGCGGGCCGCAGCGACGGCCTGCTGTGTTAACTTTTTTTCCAGTCTCCGGCGCACACCGGTTTTTCCCGGGCCCCACGCGCCGCTTCCTGGAAGAAGCATGCACACCATCGAAGTCGTCCTGGCGATGCTGGTAGCCGTTGTCGCCAGCGGTTACCTGGTTCGCGTCCTGCCATTCTCGTTGCCCCTGCCGCTGGTGCAGATCGCGCTGGGCGCGGTCATCGCCGGCGTGTTCAACCGCGGCCATGCGCTGGAACCGGAAGTGTTCTTCCTGCTGTTCCTGCCGCCGCTGCTGTTCCTCGATGGCTGGCGCATTCCCAAACAGGGCCTGTTCCGCGATAAAGGCGCGATCCTCGAACTGGCGTTCGGCCTGGTGGTGTTCACCGTCATCGGCGCCGGCCTGCTGATCCACTGGATGATTCCGGTGATGCCACTGGCGGTGTGCTTCGCGCTGGCCGCCATCGTCTCGCCCACCGACCCGGTGGCCGTCGGTGCGATCGCCGCCAAGGCGCCCATTCCCAAGCGCCTGATGCACATCCTGGAAGGCGAATCGCTGCTCAACGATGCCTCCGGCCTGGTCTGCTTCCGCTTCGCCGTGGCGGCGGTGATGACCGGCAGCTTCTCGCTGGCCACCGCCTCGCTGACCTTCCTGTGGGTGGCCGTGGCCGGCCTGGCGGTGGGCGTGGCGGTCACCCTCGGCGTATCCACGTTCCAGCGCTGGCTGTGGCGCCGCTTCGGCGAAGAGCCCGGCGCGGCGATGCTGGTCAACCTGCTGATCCCGTTCGCGGCCTATCTGCTGGCCGAAGAAATCCACGCCTCGGGCATCCTCGCGGCAGTCGCCGCCGGCATCGCGATGAGCTACGTCGAGCTGACCGGCCGCGTGTCGGGCAGCATGCGCGTGCAGCGTGCGGGCGTCTGGAACATGCTGCAGTTCAGCTTCAACGGCATCATGTTCGTGCTGCTGGGCGAGCAGCTGCCGGGCATCGTCGAGCGCGCCACCACCACCATGAACGAGACCGGCCACCAGAGCGCCTGGTGGCTGCTGGTGTACGTGCTGGTCATCAATGCCGCGCTGATCGCGCTGCGCCTGCTGTGGGTGTGGCTGTCGCTGCGCTGGAACCTGCTGCGCGCGCGCCGCCGTGGCCTGGAGCGGGGCGAGGCGCCGAACTGGCGCATCGTGGTGGCAACCTCGGTGGCCGGCGTGCGCGGTGCCATCACCCTGGCCGGCGTGCTGACCCTGCCGCTGTTCCTGCCTGATGGCAGCGCCTTCCCGGCGCGTGACCTGGTGATCTTCCTGGCCGCGGCGGTCATCCTGTTCTCGCTGGTCGGCGCCAGCGTGGCGTTGCCGCAGCTGCTGAAGGGCCTGCAGCTGCCGGCCGATTCGGGCGAACGCAAGGAAGAGGACCTGGCCCGCAAGCTGTCCTCCAAGGCCGCCCTGGCCGGGGTGGAGCGCATGCGCCAGCAGCTGGTGATGAACCAGAACACCGAAAACGTGCAGCTGTACAACGACGCTGCCTCGCGGGTCAGCCTGCTGTACCAGCGCCATCTGGAAAAGGACAGCGACGGCCCCGACGTGGACCCGGAGAAGGTGAACCGGATGGAGCAGGGCTACCGCCAGCTGCGCAGTGCCGGCCTGAATGCCGAGCGCGAGGAGCTGTTCCGCCTGACCCGGCGCGGGGTGATCTCCGACGAGATCTCGCGGCGCCTGATCCGCAACCTCGACCTGCTGGAATCGCGCAAGCGCGATTGAGGCGGCGGCTGGGGTCAGATCCCTTTCCGCCGGAAAGGGCTCTGACCCCGCAATCCGGGAGCGGATTATTCCGGCTTCTGGTCCAGGAAGTACGCCTCGACCTTGCCATTGACCTTCATGGTCATCGGGTTGCCGCGGCGGTCGCGGGCCTTGCCGGCCTGGACGCGGATCCAGCCTTCGCTGATCGAGTATTCCTCGACGTTGTCGCGCTCGATGTCGTTGAAACGCACGCCAACGCCGCGCTCCAGCGCCTTGGCATCATGGAAGGGGCTGGCCGGGTTGATCGCCAGGTGGTCGGGAGGGGTATCGCTCATCGCTTCATTCACAGTGACGGCCACCAAGGCCGGCTTCAGCGGCACAGGATAAACCGTAGAATGCCGGCCTGCCCCAAGGAGTGCCCGCCATGCCCGACAACAGCGATTATTTCGACTTCGAAGAGGACGCCCACGATTTCGACGAAGACGACTTCGAGGCGCGGGTCTGGAACCTGCTGGTGCTGATCAATCCGGGCGACGAGGAGCTGGCGCTGCAGCAGTTCAACCGGTGGCGCGAGCACCTGGCCGAGGACGGGCAGCCGCTGGAAGCGGACAGCGACTGGGTGCCGGCGCTGTTCACGGCCATCGCCTGGCAGTCGGGCTTCGAGGTCGAGCGTGATGACCTGGAATCGCTGCAGTCGGCGGTGAACGAGCTGTCGGCGCGCTTCAACCTGCAGCTGGACTGGGGCGGCGACCTGGACGACGAGGATTTCGCTGCCGACCTGGACGGCGTGCAGCTGATGTCCACCGCCTTCGACCGCCTGCGCGAGCACAACTACACGCTGTGGAGCGTGGATGCGGGCAGCGACGGCTTCACCGGCTGGATGGCGCTGACCCGCGACGACGACGCGCTGCTGGCGCTGTGCTCGCTGCTGAACCTGGAAGTGCGGCTGGGCAGCGACCCGTTCTGATCGGTAGCGCCGGGCCCAAACCCCATCCACGCATGGCGTGGATCTACTGGATGCATCCGACCATGCACCACCGGTAGCGGCGCGGGGCCGCCCCCCCCCGCGGCCCCCCCCCGGCCCCCCCCCCCCCCCGGGCCCCCGCCCCCCCCCCACCCCACACCCCCCCGAGCCCGCCGC
>NZ_JBRRCR010000146.1:0-5814 GCF_056759115.1 Stenotrophomonas sp. STEN087
GCGCGCGGGGGGGCCCCCCCCACCCCCGGGCCGGCCCCCGCCGCCACCCGCCCCCCGCCCCCCGCTACGCCCGGGCCCAGGCCCGGCGAGCGCAGCGGCACCGGAACAGCCTCAGAGGCGGCTGAACGCCCAGCTCTGCATGCGCCCATCCCGGTACGGCATCACCCCATGGAACGGCCGCGGGTCGGCGTCGAACACCAGCGGCAGGAAGTTGCGGTCACCCTCCCACATCGGCAGCGTGTCCAGCTTGTCCACGTCCACCCACTCCAGAGTGCCCTCGTGGTTGCCGCCATGCGGGCTGCCCTCGAAGCTGTCGATGACGAACACGAAACCGAACCAGTCCTCGCCATGCTTGCCGAAGCCCGGCCAGCTGATGGTGCCGCGCAGGCGCATGGCCGTGCAGTCGATGCCGGCTTCCTCGGCGATCTCGCGGCGCATGCCGGCGGCCACGTCCTCGGTCGGTTCAACCTTGCCGCCCAGGCCGTTGTACTTGCCCAGGTGGTGGTCACCGGGGCGGGTGTTGCGGTGGATCATCAGCACCTGGCGACGATCGGGCGAGAGCACATAGCCCAGGGTGGCGACGATCGGGGTATACGGCATGGGCGTGCATCCAGCGGCAGGTCAGCCCCGGATTATGGCCGATCAGCGCACCAGCGACAGGCGGCGCTCGGCCGGCAGCGCGCCGCTGCCCTCCGGGTCGCGGCGCAGGGTGGCCACGCCGTGGCCGCGCTCGGCCAGGTATTCCAGCCACTTGCCGAGGAAGGTGTTCATCCGCATGCGGTGGCTGATCAGCTCAGCCGGCGGCGGGTACAGGCCCATCGTGTCCTGCCAGCGGCGGCCCACGTAGCAGTGGGTCGTCTCGGCCTGGCGGGCGTCACGGTACAGGCGCACGTAGGCCGAGGGGTCCGGCTCACCGGTCACCGGGTCGGCCAGGTCGTAGGTCAGGCGCAGCTCCACCGTGTAGCGGTGGCATTCGATGACGTCCAGGCGCACGTCCAGTCCGTCGCCGACCGAGGAGACGTAGCTGCCGGCGGTCAGTTCGGCCGGGGCGAACAGGCGCACCAGATGCCGGTAATTCTCGGCATACAGGCCCATCAGCCAGCTGAGCCGGCTCAGGCGGGGAATGCGTTCGGTGCGGGGCGAGGCGTGAGCCATGGGTCGATCCTACACGTTGGCCATAAAACGTGGGGGCTGCGTGGCCCCGGCCAAAGGGGGGGCGTTCAACCGCCGCCGCGCCCCGGACGCCATGCCGAACCCCGGGTAGAGCCGGCCGCTGGCCGGCAATCCCTGGCAGCCCGCCAGCGGCCGGCTCTACCAGCGACCTCAATACATCTCGCGCTGCAGTCCCAGCGTGCCCAGCACCTTGCTGGAAATCTCCTCGATCGAGGTGTGGGTGGTGCTCAGCGTCGGGATCCGTTCCATCTGGAACATCACCTCGGCCGCGGCCACCTCGCGCTTGCAGGTGTCCAGGTTGGCGTAGCGCGAGTTCGGCCGGCGCTCCTGGCGGATCTGCTGCAGGCGGTCCGGATCGATGGTCAGGCCAAATAATTTCCGACGATAGTTTCTCAACCGCGGTGGCAGGCGGTCGCTCTCCAGATCCTCGTCGGTCAACGGGTAATTGGCCGCGCGCACCCCGTAATGCAGGGCCAGGTAGATGCAGGTAGGCGTCTTGCCAGCGCGCGACACCGCCACCAGGATCACATCCGCATCGTCGTAATTCACCGCGATGCCGTCATCGTGGGTCAGCGCGAAGTTCATCGCGTTGATGCGGCGGTGGTAGGTCTCGAAGTCCACCATGCCGTGGGCCTGGCCGACCCGGGCCAGGCGCGGGCTGGCCAGTTCCCGCTCCAGCGGCTCGATGAACGGGGCGAACACGTCCAGCATCAGGGCCCCGCTTTCGGCCAGGATCAGGCTCAGGCTCTGGTCGACGCAGGAGTTCACCACGATGGGCCGGACCTGGTACCGCTCCCCCGCCGCCTGGATCCGGACACACGCTTCCCGCGCTTTTTCGGGGTCGTCGATGAACGACATTCGATCAGTGATGAAGCTGAACCCGGTGAACTGCGTGAGCAGGCTATGCCCAATGGTTTCAGCGGTGATACCGGTTCCATCGGAAACGTAGAACACCGGACGGATGGTCGACATAGGCGGTTTTCACCCCTCTGAAGCTGAAAATGGTTGCAGCACAAGCTTGTGCCGACGGTACTGCGACCGGCATCATATCGGCTTCTTCCTACGGACGCGGCCATTCAGCCCGCCTCGGGCGATGGCCAAACGGAGCATCGCGCTTGAACGAGAATATCCTGTGGTTGCACGAACTGCGTCTGGGCGATCTGGCCCGCGTAGGCGGCAAGAATTCGTCGCTGGGCGAAATGATCGGCAACCTTGCCGGTCTGGGGGTCTCCGTCCCCGGCGGTTACGCCACGACCGCTGAAGCCTTCAAGGACTTCATTGCCCACAACGACCTGTCCAAGCGCATCTTCGACAAGCTGGCCACGCTCGACGTCGAAGACGTCAACGCGCTGACCGTTGCCGGCAAGGAAATCCGCACCTGGGTGATCGATGCCCCGCTGCAGCCGCAGCTGGACCAGGACATCCGCAGCGCCTACAAGCAGCTGTGCGACGAGAACGGCGGCGGCGAAGTGGCCGTTGCGGTGCGCTCCTCGGCCACCGCCGAAGATCTGCCCGATGCGTCCTTCGCCGGCCAGCAGGAAACCTTCCTCAACGTCACCGGTGCCGACGATGTCGTGCACAAGGTCAAGGAAGTGTTCGCCTCGCTGTACAACGACCGCGCCATCGCCTACCGCGTGCACCACGGCTTCAAGCACGAAGACGTGTTCCTGTCCGCCGGCGTGCAGCTGATGGTGCGTTCGGGCGTCGGTTCCTCCGGCGTGCTGTTCACCCTGGACACCGAGTCCGGCTTCCGTGACGTGGTGTTCGTCACCTCGTCCTTCGGCCTGGGCGAAATGGTCGTGCAGGGCGCGGTCAACCCGGACGAGTACTACGTCTACAAGCCCACCCTGCAGGCCGGCAAGCCGGCGATCCTGCGCCGCTCGCTCGGCAGCAAGGCGATCCGCATGGTGTATTCGGATGTCCCCGGCGAGCGCGTCAGGATCGAGGACACCCCGGTCGAACTGCGCAGCACCTTCTCCATCAGCGACGAGGACGTGCAGGAACTGTCCAAGCAGGCGCTGGTCATCGAAAAGCACTACGGCCGCCCGATGGACATCGAGTGGGCCAAGGACGGTGTCAGCGGCAAGCTGTTCATCGTGCAGGCCCGCCCGGAAACGGTGAAGTCGCGCAGCCACGCCACCCAGATCGAGCGCTTCGCGCTGACTGAAAAGGGCGGCAACGTGCTGGCCGAAGGCCGTGCCGTCGGCGCCAAGATCGGCTCGGGCACCGCCCGCGTGGTCAAGACGCTGGAAGACATGAACCGCGTGCAGCCGGGCGACGTGCTGATCGCCGACATGACCGACCCCGATTGGGAGCCGGTGATGAAGCGTGCCTCGGCCATCGTCACCAACCGTGGTGGCCGTACCTGCCACGCCGCGATCATCGCGCGCGAGCTGGGCGTGCCGGCCGTGGTCGGTTCGGGCAACGCCACCAAGGTCATCGAAGATGGCCAGCAGGTCACCGTCAGCTGCGCTGAAGGCGATACCGGCTTCATCTACGAAGGCAAGCTCGATTTCGAGCGCACCACCACCGATCTGGGCAACATGCCGCCGGCACCGCTGAAGATCATGATGAACGTGGCCAACCCGGAACGTGCCTTCGACTTCGGCCAGCTGCCGAACGCCGGCATCGGCCTGGCTCGTCTGGAAATGATCATCGCCAGCCACATCGGCATCCACCCGAACGCGCTGCTGGAGTACGACCGCCAGGATGCGGCGACCAGGAAGAAGATCGACGAGAAGATCGCCGGTTACGGTGATCCGGTCAGCTTCTACGTGGACCGCCTGGCCGAAGGCATCGCCACCCTCACCGCCTCGGTCGCACCGAACCCGGTGATCGTGCGCCTGTCGGACTTCAAGTCCAACGAGTACGCCAACCTGGTCGGCGGCAGCAACTACGAGCCGCACGAAGAGAACCCGATGATCGGCTTCCGCGGCGCCAGCCGTTACGTCGATCCGAGCTTCTCGGCCGCATTCGCGCTGGAATGCAAGGCCGTGCTGCGCGTGCGCAACGAAATGGGCCTGGACAACCTGTGGGTCATGATTCCGTTCGTGCGCACCCTGGAAGAAGGCCGCAAGGTCGTCGAGGTGCTGGAACAGAACGGCCTGAAGCAGGGCGAGAACGGCCTGAAGATCATCATGATGTGCGAGGTGCCGTCCAACGCACTGCTCGCCGATGAGTTCCTGGAGATCTTCGACGGCTTCTCGATCGGCTCCAACGACCTGACCCAGCTCAGCCTCGGCCTGGACCGCGACTCGTCCATCGTCGCGCACCTGTTCGACGAGCGTAACCCGGCGGTGAAGAAGCTGCTGTCGATGGCCATCAAGGCCGCGCGCGCCAAGGGCAAGTACGTCGGCATCTGCGGCCAGGGCCCGTCCGATCACCCGGATCTGGCCGAATGGCTGATGCAGGAAGGCATCGAGTCGCTGTCGCTGAACCCGGACACCGTGGTCGACACCTGGCTGCGCTTGGCCAAGCACAAGGCAAACGCTTGATGCATTGATGGGCTGACGTCGCTTTCATTGGCGTCCGCCCATACTGCAGCTGCATGCACGCCCCGCCTCTGCGGGGCGTGTCTGTTTCTGGCGTCCGCATACGCCATGACTACTGCTGCAAAGGAGCCCGCATGATCGCCGCTGCCGTCCCGCCCGTCCCCGCCGCCACGTCCTGGTTCCATTCGCTCAACTGGGAACGCCTGCTGGAAACCTACGGCGTACCGCTGCTGGCGGCCATCGTCGTGCTGCTGGTCGGCATGTGGGTGGCACGACGCCTGTCCAATGCGCTGCCACGCGCCACCTCGCGCATGGGCATGGACCCGATGCTGGGCAGTTTCCTGCGCAACGTGGTCTACGCCGCCTCGCTGGTGATCGTGGTGGTGCTGGCCATCGGCACGCTGGGCGTGCAGATCACCCCGCTGCTGGCCGTGCTCGGCACCGCCGGCCTGGCCGTCGGCCTTGCCCTGAAGGATTCGCTGTCCAACATCGCCTCCGGGGTGATGCTGGTGACCCTGCGTCCGTTCCGCGTGGGCGATGTAGTGACCGTGGCCGGGCAGACCGGTACCGTGCGCGAAGTACGCATCTTCCAGACCGTCATCACCGGCGCCGACAACCAGCACACCACCATTCCCAACACGCTGATCACCGCCGCGCCGATCATCAACCTCACCGCCGAACCGACGCGCCGCGTCGAACTGGTGATCGGCATCGGCTACGAAGACAACATCCAGCTGGCACGTGAAACCGCCATCGCCCTGATGAAGGCCGACAGCCGCGTGCTGCCCTCGCCCGAGCCGGACGTGGTGGTGTACGAACTGGGCGACCACGCGATCAAGCTGGGCATCCGCTGCTTCACGAAGTCGGCCGACCAGTTCGGCACCAAGGTCACCCTGCTGGAACAGATCAAGCTGGGCTACGACAAGGCCGGCATCAACCTGCCCTACCCGCAGCAGGACATGCACCTGTACCTGCATGGCAAGGATGGCGGCGTGGTCGAGGCAGAGGCGCTGGTGCGCGACAAGCCCTGACGCACAACGGTAGTGCCGGGGGGCGGGCGGCCGGCGGGCCGCCCCAGGACCCCGCTCACGGCCGCCCGCGCCGCCGCAAAAGCACCCGCCCCCGCCCAACGAACATGGGCCCCGAACCC
>NZ_JBRRCR010000147.1:0-5616 GCF_056759115.1 Stenotrophomonas sp. STEN087
GGGGGGCCGCCCCCCACGTTGTCGATCGCTGGCGGGGGCTGTGCTCGCGCCGCCCCCCCCCCCCCCCCCCCCCGCTACCGGCTCAGGCTTCGGGGGTGAAGCCGGCCGGCTTTTCAGCGTCTTTCTCGAACAGGAACTTGACCAGCTCCGCTTCCAGCATCGCGCGGTGCTCCGGCTTGCGCGGCGACAGGCGGTTTTCGTTGATCAGCATGGTCTGGTGCGCCAGCCAGGCCGCCCAGGCCTGCTTGCCGATATGGTTGAACACGCGCTGGCCCAGGTCACCGGGATAGGGCACGAAGTCCAGGCCCTCGGCATCGCGTTGTTCGTACTGGCAGAAGACGGTTCGGGGCATGGCACTCACTCGTAGTTGCGGGGTTTGGTGGCTCTGCGTTTCGGCGCCTTTACCGGCGTGCCGTCCAGCAGCTTGCGGATCGGCGCGGGCAGGCCCAGCGCCGGAAGTTCGTCAGCGGCGACCCAGCGCAGCGCGGGTTCTTCCACGCGCAGGCCGCGCACCTGACGCGACAATACCTGCAGGTGCAGCCGATAGTGGCTGAACGTGTGCTGCAGCACCGGCAGTTCCTCGGCATCTTCCAGCGAACCGTCGACATGGGCGTCGAACCAGTCCTGCAGGTCGCTGCCGGCGTCGGCCTGCGGCAACGTCCACAGCTGCGCCCAGATGCCGGTGTCCGGGCGCTTCTGCAGCAGCACGCGCTGCTGGGCGTCACGCAGCAGCAGGGCCACGGCCTCGCGCTCGGGCAGGGTCTTGCCGGGTTTCGGCGTGGGCAGGTCGGCGGTGCGGCCTTCGCGGCGTGCCACGCAGTCTTCCTGCATCGGGCAGATCACGCAGGCCGGCTTGGCACGGCTGCACACGGTCGCGCCCAGGTCCATCTGCGCCTGGGTGTAATCGGCCATGCGACCGGCCGGCACCTGCGCTACATGCGCTTCCGCCAGCGACCACAGCTGCTTCTCGATGGCCGGCAGGCCGGGGAAACCCTCGATGCCGTGATAGCGGCTGAGCACGCGCTTGACGTTGCCATCGAGGATCGCGAACGGGTCGTTCCAGGCCTGGCTGAGGATCGCGCCGGCAGTGCTGCGGCCGATGCCGGGCAGGGCGTGCAGGGCATCGAAATCGCGCGGCAGGGCGCCGTCGTGCAGCTCCACGCAGCGCTTGGCTGCGGCGTGCAGGTTGCGTGCGCGGGCGTAGTAACCGAGTCCGGCCCACTGCGCCATCACCGCGTCGTTGCTGGCGGCGGCCAGGTCGGGCAGAGTCGGAAAGTGCTGCAGGAACCGCTGGAAATACGGGATGACCGTGGTCACCTGGGTCTGCTGCAGCATGATTTCCGACAGCCAGACCCGGTAAGGACTGCGCGGATGCTGCCAGGGCAGGTCGTGGCGTCCGTGGTCGTCGAACCAGTGCAGCAGGTGGGCGACGAAGCCGTCTGCGGGGTCAGGTGCGGCGCTGGCGTGCGGCTGGCGGGGCATGGGTGTTCCGGGGAAGGCAGCCACCCGTGGGGTGGCTCTACTGGATTGCGGTAGAGCCACGCCATGCGTGGCTGCACGGCGTATCAGGCGCCCAGCGCTTCAGGCAGCAGGGCGTCGACGAAGGCTTCCGGATCGAACACGCGCAGGTCTTCCGGGCGCTCGCCGATGCCGGCAAAGCGGATCGGAATGCCGAACTCGCGGGCCAGGGCGAACACCACGCCGCCCTTGGCGGTGCCGTCCAGCTTGGTCACCACCAGGCCGGTCACCTTCACCGCGGCATTGAACTGGCGCAGCTGCGAGAGCGCGTTCTGGCCGGTGGTGCCGTCAATGACCATCAGCACTTCGTGCGGCGCGGTCTCGTCGATCTTGCCGAGCACGCGGCGGATCTTGCCCAGCTCGTTCATCAGGCCGGACTGGGTGTGCAGGCGACCGGCGGTATCGGCGATCAGCACCGAGGTGCCGCGTGCCTTGCCGGCCTGCAGGGCGTCGTAGGCCACCGAAGCGGCGTCGGCGTTCTGCCCCTGGGCGACCACGGCCACGCCGTTGCGCTCACCCCAGGCCTGCAGCTGGGCCACGGCGGCGGCGCGGAAGGTATCGCCGGCGGCCAGCATCAGGCTGTGGCCTTCGTCCTTGAAGCGCTTGGCCAGCTTGCCGATGGTGGTGGTCTTGCCGACGCCGTTGACGCCGACGGTGAGCACCACGAAGGGCTTGGCGTTGCGGTCGATCACCAGCGGCTTGGCGACCGGCTGCAGGATCGCGATCAGTTCGCTGCGCAGCGCGGCGAGCAGCGCATTGGCATCGACGAACTCGCGCGACTTCATGCGCTTGCGCAGGCCCTCGACCAGGTCGGTGGTGGCGCCCACGCCGACGTCGGCGGTGATCAGTGCGGTTTCCAGCTCGTCCAGCAGATCGTCGTCGAGCTTGGGATTGCGCGAAAACAGGCCGCCGAAGCTGCGGGCGATGACGCTGTTGCGCAGGCGCTCTCGCCAGCCGGGCTTGCCGGCCGGGGCCGGGGCGGCATCGACCAGTACCGGCAGGTCCGTGGCAGGCGTGGCCGGCGCTTCGGCCGGGGTGACCGGGGCCAGCGGTGCAAGCACGGCGGCTGCAGCCAGGGCCTCGGCTTCGAAGTCCTCCGGGGCGATGACACGTTCCGGGGCCGGGGCAGGCGGCGCAGCGGCGACCGGCGGCTCGGGCGCTACGACAGGCGCAGGGGCGGTGACCTCGACGCTGGCCGGCGTGGCGACCGGCGCGGCCGGGGCTTCTTCGACCGGGGCAGCAGACGGGAACGCCGCCGCCAGCTCGTCAGCCGAGTAATGCTGGGTCTTAGGCGCGTCCGGCGTGGCGGCGTCCTGGGGCTTCTTGCGGCGGAAAAAACTGAGCATTGGCAAAAGGCGCTGAAATCAGAGGGATATGCTACCACTCGGGACCGTTGACCCGATGTGGACTCAAGGTTGCGCAGGTCCGGCCGTTAACCGGTCCGAGGGGCTGCGCAGAGCGGCCCGGAGACCGCCGATGAACGTGATGGAGACTGCGCTGTCCGGAATGCGTGCGGCCCAGCAGGGCGTGCAGGTGGCCGTACACAACGTGGCCAACCTCGCCACCCCGGACGCGCAGCGCCTGCAGTTGCAGCGCAGCCCGGTGGAACAGGGCGGGGTGGAAGCCACCGTCAATGCCACCGATCCGGACCCGACAGCGCCGCTGGGCGACCTGCTGGCAGCCAAGGCCGAGGTGGTGGCGTTCGCCGCCAACGCCGCGGTGATCCGCCGGCAGGACCAGATGCTGGGCTCGCTGCTGGACCGGACCGCCTGAGGCGACCGCTCTGGTAGGTGTCAACCTTGGTTGACACGCTTCCCGCCTTGGTAGGTGTCAACCTTGGTTGACACGCCTTTGAAGCGCCAACCGAGGTTGGCGTCTACCAGAGCGGGGGCGCCAACCATGGTTGGCGTCTACCAGAGCAGCGCCCGGTAGCGCCGGGCCATGCCCGGCGACCGCCCCATCAATCAGGCCGACAGTTCCAGCAGCAGCTTGTTCAGGCGTGCCACGTAGGCGCCCGGATCCTTCAGGCTGTCACCGGCGGCCAGCGCGGCCTGGTCGAACAGCACCCGGCCCAGGTCGTCGAAGCGCGCGCCATCGGCTTCGGCGTCGAGCTTGGCGATCAGCGGGTGGCCCGGGTTGATCTCCAGCACCGGCTTGCTGTCCGGCACCTTCTGCCCGCTGGCTTCCAGGATCTGGCGCATCTGCAGGCCCAGGTCCTGTTCGCCGATGGCCAGCACCGCCGGTGAATCGGTCAGGCGGTGCGAGACGCGCACCTCGGCCACGTCATCGCCCAGCACCGTCTTCAGGCGCTCGACCAGGCCCTGCTTGTCCTTCGCCGCGGCTTCCTGTTCCTGCTTGTCGGCCTCGCTTTCCAGCGCGCCCAGGTCGAGGTCGCCACGGGCGATGTCGACGAAGCCCTTGCCGTCGAAATCGGTCAGGTAGCCCATCAGCCACTCGTCGATGCGATCGGTCAGCAGCAGCACTTCCACGCCCTTCTTGCGGAACACTTCCAGGTGCGGGCTGTTGCGCACCTGGCTGTAGCTCTCGCCGGTCAGGTAATAGATCTTGTCCTGGCCCTCGGCCATGCGACCGATGTAATCAGCCAGCGACACGGTCTGCGCATCGGCCTCGCCACGGGTGGAGGCGAAGCGCAGCAGGCCGGCCACCTTCTCGCGGTTGTTGTAGTCCTCGGCCGGGCCTTCCTTCAGCACTTGGCCGAATTCCTTCCAGAACGTGGCGTACTGTTCCGGCTTGTCGGCGGCCAGCTTTTCCAGCATGTCCAGCGAGCGCTTGGTCAGCGCCGCCTTCATCGAGTCAATGACCGGGCCGGACTGCAGGATCTCGCGCGAGACGTTCAGCGACAGATCGTTGGAATCGACCACGCCCTTGATGAAGCGCAGGTACAGCGGCAGGAACTGCTCGGCCTGGTCCATCACGAACACGCGCTGCACGTAGAGCTTCAGGCCCTTGGGCGCGTCGCGGTGGTACAGGTCGAACGGCGCGCGGCCAGGCACGTACAGCAGCGAGGTGTACTCGAGCTTGCCTTCGACCTTGTTGTGGCTCCACGCCAGCGGGTCGCTGTGGTCGTGCGCCACGTGCTTGTAGAACTCGTTGTACTCGGCGTCGCTGATCTCGGTGCGCGGGCGGGTCCACAGCGCGCTGGCGCGGTTGACGGTCTCCCACTCGCCGGCGGCGTCTTCGCCTTCCTTCGGCATCTGGATCGGCAGGCCGATGTGGTCGGAGTACTTCTTGAGGATGCTGCGCAGGCGCCAGCCGTCGGCGAAGTCGTGCTCGCCATCCTTCAGGTGCAGGACGATGCGGGTGCCGCGCTCGGACTTGTCGATCGTGGCCACGTCGAAATCGCCTTCGCCACGCGAGGTCCAGCGCACGCCCTCGGCGGCGGCCAGGCCGGCGCGGCGCGAGGTCACTTCCACTTCGTCGGCGACGATGAAGGCGCTGTAGAAGCCGACGCCGAACTGGCCGATCAGCTGCGAATCCTTCTTCTGGTCGCCGGACAGCTGGCGCAGGAAATCGCCGGTGCCGGACTTGGCGATCGTGCCAAGGTGGGCGATGGCTTCGGCGCGGCTCATGCCGATGCCGTTGTCTTCGATGGTGATGGTGTGGGCGGTGGCGTCGAAGCTCACGCGCACGCGCAGTTCGCTGTCGCCTTCCAGCAGGGCAGGCTGGGTCAGGGCTTCGAAGCGCAGCTTGTCGGCGGCGTCGGCGGCGTTGGAGACCAGCTCGCGGAGGAAGATTTCCTTGTTGGAGTACAGCGAGTGGATCATCAGCTGCAGCAGCTGCTTGACCTCGGTCTGGAAGCCAAGGGTTTCGGTCTGGGTGGTCTCGGTCATCGATAGGGCTCCGTGTGCAATGCCGCGCCAGCGCGTGCGGCCTGGCCAAGGGGTATGGCTGATTGTCCCGAAATCAAGGGGCTGGTCGGGCAGGGCTGCGCCCTGCACCTGCTGGTAGTGCCGGCCGCTGGCCGGCAGCCTTAGAGTCAAAGGCCGAAGCGGCATTCCGTGGGATGGCGGGGCACTGTGGGTTCGCGGGGACGCCGTGAACCCATCCATGGGGGCTTGGTCGCCGCATCCATGCGGC
>NZ_JBRRCR010000148.1:0-5470 GCF_056759115.1 Stenotrophomonas sp. STEN087
CCGTGAACCCGTCCCTGGGGGCTTGGCCGCGGCATCCATGCCGCGGACACCCCCGCGAACCCGACCCGACCGACCTCTGACAGATGGCTGCTGCGTCCACCACCCACGGAAAAGAAAATGAAGATCAAAAGCAAAGCAGCCTGGCCGGCCGCTCTTTGCTTCGTGTAGAGCCGAGCCATGCTCGGCTGCGAGCAAGCGCAGCGCGCGACCCGCTTCTGCTGCTCTTTTTCTTTTCCGTGGCTGGACGCCGCAGGAACGTGTCCGTGGCCGGGCAGGTGGGTTGCGCAGGGGCGTGAGCCGCATGGATGCGGCGACCGAGCTTACAGGGATGTACTTGCAGCGTCCCCTGCGCAATCCACCTGCCCGGCCAGCCCCCATGAATCACCGCACCCCAGCCACGAGGGGCTGCGCCGTTGGCTGGAAACTACGGCCACCAGCCGTGCCCGAACCGGGCGTAATGATCCGCCGCCCGCTCAAACGGGTTGCGCGCGCTCACGCCCCCGCACAGCAGGTACACCGGCAGGTACAGCGGCCCCAGCACCAGGTACTGGTACACGTGCGCCCGCTCGTGGTCATCCAGACGGATCAGCGGCTCCACGCCCCACCCCGCCTGGTGCGCGTAGGTCCGGCAGGACATGCCCAGGTCGTGGCCGGTATGCAGGATCACGTTTCCCAGGGTGATCGCCCCGCCCGGCCCCCACGGCCAGTGGTCGAAGATGAGCGCACAGTCCCGGCCGCTCCAGCGCAGCTTCGCCCCGCCCAGCAGGCCGACCAGCCCGCCGATCACGCCGATCAGCGTATTGGGCAGGGTCCAGGCCGCGCCCAGCACCTGCAGCGCGCGCAGCCAGACCGGCCAGGGCCGCGAGGCGGCGTTCAATCGGCCTCGTTCGGGATCAGCAGCCACAGGATCAGGTAGACCAGGATGCCGGGGAAAGCGGCCGAACCGATCGAAACCAGCACGAACAGGATCCGCACCAGGGTGGGGTTCCAGCCGAAGCGATGGGCAATGCCGCCCATCACGCCGGCGATCATCCGATCGTTCAACGAACGCGACAGCGTGCGTGGCGTGGTGTTCATGGTGGCACCTCCTCGGGAACCAGAAAGAGCAGTCGAACGTGGCCCGACTCTACAACGCGGGTATGTCTACGGCGTGCGTTGACGCAACGCCTGCAGGCGGGCGCCGAACCAGGCGGCGGCGGTCTGTTCAGCCTGTCCCGGGCACTGGATGCGGTAGGCCTTGCCGCTCATGCTGCTCTGGCTGGCGGCGCGCTCGATGAACTGCTCGGCGCTGTCCACCTTGTCCTTCTTCAGCAGGTAGTCGTACTTGCGCTGCAGGTGCGCACGCGCTTCGGCCGCGTCGTGCCAGCTGCCATTGCGCTGGAACCGGCACTGCGAGCCATCGAGGCTGCCGATCAGCTGCGCGATCTCGCGCTGCGCCTGCGGGCCGGGGGCGGCGTGGGCGAATGGCGCTGCCAGCAGTGCGGCGAGGATCAGCGGAATACGGTACGTCATCATTCCCCCAAAGCAGTCGAGCATGGCTCGACTCTACAGGTCGCGGGCCTTCAGCCAGCCATCGATCGTCGCCGGCACTTCGCGCTGCGCGCGGCCGGACACGTAGATGCCGATATGACCACCGCGGAAACTGGATTCGGTGTAGTCGTCGGTGCCCAGGCGCCCGCGCATCGCGCGCGAGGCATCCGGCGGCACCAGGTGGTCCTGCTCGGCGTAGATGTTCAGCACCGGCAGCGTCACCTGCGACAGATCCACCGCTTCCTCGCCGATCCGCACCGTGCCGTTCACCAGCCCGTTGCCCTGGTAGAACTGCTTGATGAAGTCACGGAATGCCTCGCCCGCCAGGTCCGGCGAATCGAAGATCCACTTCTCCATGCGCAGGAAATCCTCCAGCGCCGCCTTGTCGTCGAGGATGTCGAGCAGGCCCACGTACTTCTGCACGTTCAGGCGGAACGGCTTGAGCATCAGGTAGCTGGCATTCATCAGGTCGGCCGGGATGTTCCCCAGCGTGTCCACCAGCAGGTCCACGTCCACCTGCCGCGCCCAGTGCGAGAGCATGTTGTCGGCAGTGTGGAAATCGACCGGTGTGACCATGGTGATCAGGCTGCCCAGCTTCTGCCGGCGCAGCGCGGCATAGCACAGGGCGAACACGCCGCCCTGGCAGATGCCCAGCATGTCGACCGGCCCACCGCTGCGCGTGCGCAGCGCATCCACTGCGCCATCGATGTAGCGCAGCAGGTAGTCCTCCAGGGTCTGGAAGCGCTCGGAGCGGTCCGGGTAGCCCCAGTCCAGCACGTACACGTCCTGGCCCAGCGCCAGCAGCTTCTGCACCAGCGAACGGTCGGCCTGCAGGTCGACCATGTACGGCCGGTTCACCAGCGCGTAGACGATCAGCAGCGGCGGCCTGCGGGTCGGCGCCTGCTCGCCCACGAAGCGGTACAGCACCACCTTGCCGTCGCGCCAGACTTCCTCGCGGGCAGTGGCGCCATAGTCCACGTCCTCCACCTGCGGCAGCAGCTTCAGCCCTTCCATCAGCTTGCGCTGCATGGCCAGGGTTTCCTGCATCAGGTCATCGGCGTTGAAGCCCAGCGGTCCTTTCATCAGTCGTTATTTCCGCGCAGTGGTGCGGCGTGCGGCGGGCTTCGCCGGTGCTTTCTTGGTAGCGGCCTTTTTGCCAGCCGGCTTCGGCGCGGCGGATTTCTTCGCCGGCGCGGCCTTCTTCGCGGGCTTGCGTGCGGCCGGCTTCACCTTGGCCGGCGCCGGCTGTGCCACCGGGTCGACCTCGGCGGTCCCGGCCAGCACGGCCACCTGCGCCTGCAGGCGGCGCAGGCAGCGCTCCAGCTCGGCGATGCGTCGGTGGGCGGCATCCATCTCGCTGCGCGTGGGCAGGCCGATGCGCTCGCTCACCTGCTCGACCTCGCGCTGCAGGCCGGCACGCAGGCGCATCTGTGCGTTGCCCAGCGAGGCGTAGACCTGCTGGAACGCCTCGGACAGGGCGACCTTGGCGTAGGCCTCTTCGGCCACCTCGATCCACAGGTCGAACATCGCCCGCGCACTGGTCAGCTGGCTGCCCGGTTGCTCGTGCTCGGCCAGGCGCTTTTCGAACAGGTCGAAGGCCTCTTCCAGCGCCTGCTTGATCTGGTCCACGTAGGCGCGCGAATGCTGCTGGTATTCCTCCTGCGCGCGCAGCAGGGTCTGCCAGCGCGCCTGGTGCTCGCGGCCGGGGCCGAAGGCCGGGCTCTGCAGCCACGGGCCGGCCTGTACCTGCCACTGCTGCAGCCATGCGGCAAATTCGGGCAGCGCGGCACCCGCCTGGGTGCTGCCACGTGCGCCCTGCAGCATCCACTGCAGCATGCCGTCACCCTGCCCCTGCACGGCTTCGCGCCAGGCCTGGGCCACGTCGGCGCTGCTGGCATCGCGGCCGGCGAAGCGCGCGGCCACTTCCTGCATCGTGCCGTACCAGCTGCCGGCCTGCTCGCGGAAGCGGCGCAGCGCATCTTCCGGCGCGCCCTGCCCCTGTTCGGGCAGCAGCTGGCCCCACCAGTCGAACAGGCGCTGCCAGCTGCCCGGGTCGTCGCCGGCCGGTGCCCCCGGCGTAGCGGCATGGCGCAGGGCATCGCCCCAGGCGCCGAAGTACTGGCGGGACAGGTTCTCGAAATCGCTGCTGCCGGCGTCGTGGGCCGAGCTGGTCATCGCGGGCCTCCGCTGGGCTGGGTCATGGCTTGGGAATGTGCAGGGTCTTGCTGATCATCAGCGAGCCGGACAGCGCGAACAGCAGCACCATCGGGTGCAGCTGCCACGGGCCGAGCTGCCACTGGCCGAACCAGAGGTCATGGCCGATGGCATCGGTGCCGGCGGCAATGGCCAGCACGATCACCAGCGCCAGGCTGGTTGGAATGGGCGTGCCCTCGAAGTACTTGACCTTGCCCTCTTCCCCAGACATCGCCTCGGCGGTGACGTTGTAGCGGGCCAGGCGGCTGACGCCGCAGCAGACGAAGTAGCTCAGCACCAGCCAGTCCCAGCCGCCCTGCATGCCGCAGGCATAGGCCAGCGCCGCCGGGGCCACGCCGAAGGAGATCACATCCGACAGCGAATCGAGCTCGCGGCCCAGGGTGGAGCTGGACTTGCGCCAGCGCGCGATGCGGCCGTCGAGGGCATCGAAGATGAAGGCCAGCGGGATCAGCGCCATGCCGAACATCAGGTAGCCGCGCTCGCCGTCCTGCAGGAAGCGCATGGCGGCAAACACCGCCCCGGTGCCGCAGAAGGCGTTGGCCAGGGTGAACCAGTCCGCCAGTTGGAACTCACGCAGCATCGAGAAATGACGTTTCATGGGGTCTCACGGGGCATCAAGGCAGACAGGGTACCGCGAGCGCCGCTACCGGTGACAGCGTTGGCATCGACCGGCCTTCACCCGTCCGTCACCCCTCATCACCGGCGGTGAATTTTTCGCCACCCATCTTGACACCCTAGGGGGGTGGAGCCTGTCGCGGCTTATCCACAAAGTTGCCCACGCGTAATCCACACCCCCTGTGGACAACCTGGTCTCAGGGACTGCGACGCTGGCCATTTGCTGATCACCTCGACGCGGGGTTTTCCTACTTCCCAATCCACCGACCGGGCGCTATGGTCACCGGCGGACCCGCCGACGCCACGTCCGATTCCTTCTTCATGGACGTTGTCGATGCTGGACGCACGCACCCTGGCCGCGCAGTTGCGGCACCCCCACGGCGAGGCCGCTCTGGCCGTGGGCGAATCGATGAACCGCAGCAACGGCGAGCTCAACCGCGCCGCCATCACCCTGCTGGCGGTGGCGCCTGGCGAACAGGTGCTGGGGATCGGCCCGGGCAATGCGGCCTTCGCGCCGCTGCTGCTGCAGGCGGAGGACAGCCGCTATCTGGGCATCGAGCTGTCCACGGCGATGGTCGACGCCGGCAACCAGCATCTGGCCGGTGTTGGCCTGGCCGATCGCGCCGCCCTGCGCCACGGCGATGCCCACGCGCTGCCGGTGGTCGATGCTTCGGTGGACGCCGCACTGGCGGTCAACACGCTGTATTTCTGGCCGAACCTGGCCCCGGTGCTGGACGAACTGGCGCGCGTGCTCTGCCGCGGCGGCCGCCTGTGCCTGGCCTTCGGCGATGCCGGCTTCATGCGCAGCCTGCCGTTCGCGGCCGATTTCCAGCTGCATGAGCTCGATGCGGTGGAGCTGGCGCTTCGGGTGTCCGGCTTCAACGTCTCGGCCTGGCGCAGCCACCGCGAGACGGCCACCGGCAACGACGGGCAGTCGCGCGACAAGCATTTCCATCTGCTGCTGGCGCACCGGCGCTGAGGCACCCCGGCGATCCGACAATCCGCCGGGCATGGCCCGGCGCTACCTGGAGGGGGCGGGCCGACAATCCGCCCGGGCAGGGGCCCCCCGAAACCCCGCCCACCGGCAAAGGTGACGCCCGGCCCACACCCC
>NZ_JBRRCR010000149.1:0-2500 GCF_056759115.1 Stenotrophomonas sp. STEN087
GATGACCTACTCTCGCATGGCTTGAGCCACACTACCATCGGCGCAGCTGCGTTTCACTTCCGAGTTCGGGATGGGATCGGGTGGTTCCACAGCGCTAATTTCACCAGGGAGGCTTTTGGAGAGTCGCACTCGTCCCGGGGGGACAAGGCGCCAGCCTCGCATAGTTCTTGTGACGTAGCGTGCACTTGGATGCTCTTACGACGTTGTCGTAAAGCCAAGGCAACTTGAGGTTATATGGTCAAGCCACACGGATCATTAGTATCAGTTAGCTCAATACATTGCTGTACTTACACACCTGACCTATCAACCACATAGTCTATATGGTTCCTTCAGGGGGCTTGTGCCCCGGGAGATCTCATCTTGAGGCGCGCTTCCCGCTTAGATGCTTTCAGCGGTTATCGCTTCCGAACATAGCTACCCGGCAATGCCACTGGCGTGACAACCGGAACACCAGAGGTTCGTCCACTCCGGTCCTCTCGTACTAGGAGCAGCCCCTCTCAAATCTCCAACGCCCATGGCAGATAGGGACCGAACTGTCTCACGACGTTCTGAACCCAGCTCGCGTACCACTTTAAATGGCGAACAGCCATACCCTTGGGACCGACTACAGCCCCAGGATGTGATGAGCCGACATCGAGGTGCCAAACACCGCCGTCGATATGAACTCTTGGGCGGTATCAGCCTGTTATCCCCGGAGTACCTTTTATCCGTTGAGCGATGGCCCTTCCATACAGAACCACCGGATCACTAAGTCCTAGTTTCCTACCTGCTTGATCCGTCGATCTTGCAGTCAAGCACGCTTATGCCTTTGCACACAGTGCGCGATGTCCGACCGCGCTGAGCGTACCTTCGAGCTCCTCCGTTACTCTTTAGGAGGAGACCGCCCCAGTCAAACTACCCACCATACACGGTCCCCGACCCAGATAATGGGCCCAGGTTAGAACGTCAAGCACGACAGGGTGGTATTTCAAGGATGGCTCCACTGCAGCTAGCGCCACAGTTTCATAGCCTCCCACCTATCCTACACAGACGAACTCAACGTTCAGTGTAAAGCTATAGTAAAGGTTCACGGGGTCTTTCCGTCTTGCCACGGGAACGCTGCATCTTCACAGCGATTTCAATTTCACTGAGTCTCGGGTGGAGACAGCGCCGCTGTCGTTACGCCATTCGTGCAGGTCGGAACTTACCCGACAAGGAATTTCGCTACCTTAGGACCGTTATAGTTACGGCCGCCGTTTACTGGGGCTTCGATCAAGAGCTTCGCCTTGCGGCTGACCCCATCAATTAACCTTCCAGCACCGGGCAGGCGTCACACCCTATACGTCCACTTTCGTGTTTGCAGAGTGCTGTGTTTTTGATAAACAGTCGCAGCGGCCTGGTTACTGCGACCCTCTTCAGCTATAGCTCGCACGAGCCACCAAAAAGGGTGCACCTTCTCCCGAAGTTACGGTGCCATGTTGCCTAGTTCCTTCACCCGAGTTCTCTCAAGCGCCTGAGAATTCTCATCCTACCCACCTGTGTCGGTTTACGGTACGGTCTGCGTAAGCTGAAGCTTAGGAGCTTTTCCTGGAAGCGTGGTATCAGTGACTTCGCCATAAAGGCTCGTCTCGGTGCTCGGTCTTGAAGGATCCCGGATTTGCCAAAGATCCAAACCTACCGCCTTTCCCCAGGACAACCAACGCCTGGTACACCTAACCTTCTCCGTCCCTCCATCGCACTTACGCGAGGTGCAGGAATATTAACCTGCTTCCCATCGACTACGACTTTCGTCCTCGCCTTAGGGGCCGACTCACCCTGCGCCGATTAACGTTGCGCAAGGAAACCTTGGGCTTTCGGCGTGCGGGTTTTTCACCCGCATTATCGTTACTCATGTCAGCATTCGCACTTCCGATACCTCCAGCAGACTTCTCAATCCACCTTCAACGGCTTACGGAACGCTCCTCTACCGCGCATAACAAAGTTATGCACCCCAAGCTTCGGTTCACTGCTTAGCCCCGTTAAATCTTCCCCGCAGACCGACTCGACCAGTGAGCTATTACGCTTTCTTTAAAGGGTGGCTGCTTCTAAGCCAACCTCCTGGCTGTCTGTGCCTTTCCACATGGTTTTCCACTTAGCAGTGAATTTGGGACCTTAGCTGTGGGTCTGGGTTGTTTCCCTTTTCACGACGGACGTTAGCACCCGCCGTGTGTCTCCCATACAGTCCGTCTCGGTATTCGGAGTTTGCAATGGTTTGGTAAGTCGCGATGACCCCCTAGCCATAACAGTGCTCTACCCCCGAGAGGATACATATGAGGCGCTACCTAAATAGCTTTCGAGGAGAACCAGCTATCTCCGGGTTCGATTAGCTTTTCACTCCTAATCACAGCTCATCCCCGTCTTTTGCAACAGACGTGGGTTCGGGCCTCCAGTACCTGTTACGGCACCTTCACCCTGGCCATGACTAGATCACCCGGTTTCGGGTCTACTGCCCGCGACTATGCGCCCTTATCAGACTCGGTTT
>NZ_JBRRCR010000150.1:0-5269 GCF_056759115.1 Stenotrophomonas sp. STEN087
GGGGGGGGGGGGGGGGGGGGGCGGCCGCGGGGGCGCCCATATCCCCTGTGACCCCCCCCTGGTGTTTGGCGGGCCGGTGGCCCGGCAAACCACGATGCGATCAGCCGCGGGCGAGCGCCAGCAGCCGCTCGGCGATCCGCTCCAGTGGCACCTGCTCTTCGGCCGCACCCAGCTTGAACGCGGAACCGGGCATGCCCCAGACCACGCTGGTGGCTTCGTCCTGCACCAGGGTCGGGGCGCCGGCCTGGCGCATTTCCAGCAGGCCGCGTGCGCCGTCGTCGCCCATGCCGGTGAGGATGGCACCGATGGCATTGCCGCCGGCCGCCTGCGCCACCGAGCGGAACAGCACGTCTACCGCCGGCTTGTGCCGGTTCACCGCAGGGCCGTCATCCACGCGGCAACGCCAGCGCGCACCGTCACGGATGATACGCAGGTGCTTGCCGCCGGGCGGCAGGTAGGCATGGCCGGGCAGCACGGCTTCGCCGTCGGTGGCCTCGCGCACGGCCATCGCCGAGTGGCGGTCCAGGCGTTCGGCGAAGGCGGTGCTGAAGCTGGCCGGCAGGTGCTGGGTCATCACCACGGCCGGGGCATCCGCCGGCAGGCCTTCCAGCACCACACGCAGTGCTTCGGTGCCGCCGGCCGACGAGCCGATCGCAATCAGCCGGTCGGTCGTGCGGAACTGCGGCGCGGCCGGGCGCACGGACGGCGCGGCATCCAGGATGAGCTTGGGGGCGGTGGCGCGCATCAGCGGGCGTACGCGCGAGCGCGCGGCCATCTTCACCTTGGCGATGATCTCATCGGCGTAGGCCTGCAGGCCTCGCGATACATCGAGCTTGGGCTTGGAGACAAAATCGACTGCACCCAAGGCCAGCGCCTGCAGCGTGGTGTCGGCGCCGCGCTCGGTCAGCGAGGAGATCATCACCACCGGCAGCGGATGCAGGCGCATCAGGTTTTCAAGGAACGCCAGGCCGTCCATGCGCGGCATTTCCACGTCCAGGGTGATCACGTCCGGGGCGAGGCGCTTGATCTTCTCGCGCGCCAGCAGCGGGTCGGCGGCGGTGCCGACCACGTCGATGCCCGGATCGCTGGACAGGATCTCGGTGAGCATCTGCCGTACGACGGCGGAGTCGTCGACGATCAGGACCCGGCAGGGGGCGTTGCCGGGCAGGCTCATTCGAACAGCTCCACGCCACCGGTGACCGGGGCCTTGGACAGGCGCGCACGCACGGCCGATTCGGTCGCGGCCACTTCGGCTTCATGGGCGTGCGGCAAGCGCTGCACCACGACGCGGCCGGTATCGGCGAAGAACCAGATCTTGCGCGGATGGATGCCGCACAGGTCCTCGGCGATGATCGGAATGTGCTCGGCCTGCAGGTACTGGCGCACGAACTCGGCATTGCGCGTGCCGACCGGATTGCTGGTGAAGCCCTTCAGCACGTTGGCGCCGCCGAACACCTTGGCCTCGATGCGCTTGCGGTGCGCGCCGCGCTTGAGCATGTCGTTGATGAGCAGTTCCATCGCGTAGCTGCCGTAGCGCGCGGGCGCGCCGTCGCCGGCGTTGCCTTCGGGCAGCAGGAAGTGGTTCATGCCGCCGATCTTCAGCACCGGGTCGCGCAGGCAGGCGGCCACGCAGGAGCCCAGCGTGGTGGTCAGCGCGGTGGTGTCATCGACCACCAGGTACTGGGTCGGCAGCAGTTTGGCCGCGACGGTCTTGAACCGCGCGTCCTGGTATCGCATCACGTCGTCGGTGCGCAGCGAGGCATTCATGCACCGGCCCCCTGTGCGCGGCGGTACAGGGTGCGGCCGCAGGGCTGGATCAGGTCGGCGGCGTGCAGGTAGTTCTCCGAATGGCCGGTGTAGAGCAGGCCGTCATCGTTGAGGTGATGCACCAGGCGGCCGAGGATGGCGCGCTGGGTCGGCTTGTCGAAGTAGATCATCACGTTGCGGCAGAACAGCGCGTCGAACGGACCGCCGACGTCGTAGCGCGGGGCCAGCAGGTTCAGCGGGCGGAAGTCGATCAGCTCGCGCAGGGCGGGCAGCACCCGGCATTGGCCCTCGTTGGGGCCGCTGCCGCGCTGGAAGTAGCGACGGCGCAGGTCCGGGTCGAGATTGGTGACGCGGTCGATGTTGTAGACACCGCGGCTGGCGGTGGCCAGTACCTGGGTGTCGACGTCGGTGGCGACGATCCGCACCGGCGGCTTCAACGTACCGAAGGCCTCGCAGGCGGTGATCGCCATGGAGTAGGGCTCCTCACCGGTGGAGGCGGCGCATGACCACAGCAGCGGCGGGCTGCGGCTGGAGCGCTGCTGCAGTTCCTCGCGCAGCTTCTCGAAGTGGTGCGGCTCGCGGAAGAACGAGGTGAGGTTGGTGGTCAGGGCGTTGGTGAACGCCTGCCACTCATCGCCGCCGTCCTGTTCCAGATGGTCCAGGTACTGCTGGAAGCTGCGCATGCCCAGGGTACGCAGGCGGCGCGACAGGCGGCCGTACACCATGTCGCGCTTTGCCGGCGCCAGGGCGATGCCCACGCGCTGGTAGATCAGGTCGCAGACACGGCGGAAATCACGGTCGGCGAATTCGAATTCGCGGGGGCCGGTGACGATGGGAGTGGGACTGTTCACGGGGGACGTGTCCATCGGCGGGGGCGGCGGCCGAAGCCGCCACCGGGATCAGAATTCCTGCCAGCCGCCGTCGCTGGGGGCGACGAAGCTGGAGCTGGAGGACGGGCTGGCGCTGGAACGTCGGGCCGGCGTCGGCGCGGCGGCCGGCTGCGGGCGACGTGCCACCGCGGCCGGTGCCGGCGCGACGCGGGCGGTGACCGCCTTCACGGCAGCCGCTACCTGGTTGTCGAGGCGGAAGATCGCCACGGCGTCGGCCAGCTGCGCGGCCTGGTCTTCCATCGCGCGTGCGGCGGCGGTGGCTTCTTCGACAAGTGCGGCGTTCTGCTGGGTGGTTTCGTCCATCTGCACCACGGTCTGGTTGACCTGCTCGATGCCGGCGGACTGTTCCTGCGAAGCCGCGGAGATCTCGGCCATGATGTCGGTCACGCGCTGCACCGAGGCGACGATCTCGCCCATGGTGCTGCCCGCCTGGTGGACCAGTGTCGAGCCTTCGGCGACCTTGCCGACCGAGTCGTCGATCAGGCCCTTGATCTCCTTGGCCGCTGCGGCCGAGCGCTGGGCGAGGGTACGCACTTCGCTGGCGACCACGGCGAAACCGCGGCCCTGTTCACCGGCACGCGCCGCTTCCACCGCGGCATTCAGTGCCAGGATGTTGGTCTGGAACGCGATGCCGTCGATGACGCTGATGATTTCAGCGATCTTCTTCGAGGAGGCTTCGATGGCCGACATGGTGGTGACCACCTGGTTGACCACGCTGCCGCCCTGCGACGCCACGCCCTGCGCGCCGATGGCGAGCTGGTTGGCCTGGCGGGCGTGCTCGGCGTTCTGGCGAACGGTCGAGGTCAGTTCCTCCATCGACGCTGCGGTTTCTTCCAAGTTGGCGGCCTGCTGTTCGGTACGGCGGGAGAGGTCGCTGTTGCCCGAGGCGATCTCGCCGGCGGCGAGGGTGATGCTGGAGGCGCTGGCCTGGATCTGGCCGACGATCTGGGTCAGCTGGCTGACGGTGCTGTTGGCATCGTCACGCATGCGGGCGAACACGCCCTGGTAGTCACCCTGCATGCGCGTGGTCAGGTCGCCTTCGGCGATGGCCGACAGCAGCTGCGAGAGCTTGCCGAGGTTGTCATCGCTGACCGCCATCATCGCGTTGAGGTTTTCCAGCATCAGGCGGAAATCGTGATCGAAGCGCTGCGCATCGCCACGGCGGCTGAAATCACCGGCCGCGGCCGCGGCAGCCAGCTGCTTGATCTCGGCGTTGATGCGGCCGAGGTTGGCCTTGACCGTGTCCACGGTGGTAGTCATGGCGGCCTTCTCGCCCGGGTAGCGGGCGACGTCGCGGCTGAGGTCGCCGACGGCGTACTGCTTCACCACGTCCAGCACGTCGTGCAGGGTCTGCACGTGGCTGCCCACCAGGGTGTTGGTTTCCTGCACCATCAGGCCGTACTCGCCAGGGAAGGCGCTGGCGTCGATGCGGTAGCTCAGTTCACCGGCGTCGTGGCGGCGCGCCATCTCGCGCTGGCCGCTGATGACCGCGTGCAGCTGCTGCTGCATGCCGGACATGGCCTCCAGAAGGCGACCGGTTTCGTCGTGCGGCTGCGGGCCGATGTGGCTGTCGAGCTTGCCGCGGGCGATGCCTTCGGCAACGGCGGTGGCCTGCTTCAGCGGGCCGGCGATGCGGTTGCCGATGATCCAGCTCAGGGCGAGCACGATCAGCACCAGCACGCCGCCGGCCAGGGTCATCACGCCGGTGAAGGCCCAGGCTTCGTGCTGTACGTCGTCCATGTAGACGCCGGTGGTGACCACCCACTGCCACGGCGCGTACATGCCGGCATAGGTGACCTTGTCGATCAGGCCTTCGCTGCCGGGCTTGCCGGTCTTGTAGTAGGTGAAGCCGCCGCCGAGGCGTGCCATGCCGACCTGCAGGTAGTAGATCGGCACGCCGTCATCGGAGGTGTAGTCCTTCTGCACGGTGCCGACGCGCTTGGGCGCGAACGGGTGCATCAGCACGCGGTACTGGGTGTCCAGCACGTTGTAGTAATCGGCATCGTGGTTGGCGCGCATCACGTTCAGCGCCTGCAGGGCGGAGGCCTTGGCGGCTTCTTCGCTGAGCTCGCCGCTGTCGGCCAGGCGCTTGTAGTGGTCGAGCACGCCGTAGGTGAGTTCGACCTGGGTCTTCAGGGCGTCCTTGCGGGTCTTGGTCAGGTCCAGGTACTGCATGCGGGCGGCGATCACCGACAGCGCGATCACGCCGATCGCGATGAGCAGCGTCAGCAGGTTGAGCTTGCGCCGGACGGAGAGGTTGCTGAAATAGTGTTGCCAGCGATGCAGGAGGTTCATGAAGCAGACCAGGTCGAGACGGGCGGGCGGCGCCAGTACCGGTCAGGGCGCGACAGGCCGTGACAGAACGGTTATCGGCCGGGGGCGGGGAGATTTGAGGGTTACGCACTTTGCGTATTCAGGGTTCCTTGCAGCGGCGGCTGCGGCGCTGCCTGCGGCAGGCATCTTTGAAGCCAGGGCAACGCCAACAGCGGTCTGTCGGCGTTTCGTTATGTCGAGGGAGGCGGGGGGGGGGGGGGGGGGGGGGGGGGGGGGGCGCGCGGGGGGGCCAGCAGCGGGGAAGCGATAGAGAAAGAGGGGGGAGGGGGCGGCTCCCG
>NZ_JBRRCR010000151.1:0-5007 GCF_056759115.1 Stenotrophomonas sp. STEN087
AGCAAGGTGGCCTTGGTCGCGGTGATGCGCAAGATGCTGGTGATCCTCAACGCCCGCAAGCGGGACACGGAGGCCCAGATGGCCTCCGCCTGACAAGACAGTTGCTACAGAAGATCAACAGCCGCCGGGCATTACACCGGCTGGCGCGGCCCGAACATGATCACGGCCATGCCGGCCAGGCACAGGGCGGCGCCCAGCAGGTCCCAGCGGCTGGGACGGATGCCATCGACCAGCCACAGCCAGAACAACGCAGTGCCGATGTAGACGCCACCGTAGGCGGCATACACGCGGCCGCTGGCGGTGGGGTGCAGGGTCAGCAGCCAGGCGAACAGGGCCAGGCTGGCCGCGGCCGGCAGCAGCAGCCACACGCTGCCGCCCTTGCGCAGCCACAGCCACGGCAGGTAGCAGCCGACGATCTCGGCCAGCGCGGTCAGCAGGAACAGGGCGAGGGTCTTCACGCCTTCTCCGCGGCCTTGGCGTGCTGCCACAGCGCTTCCTGCGCATCCAGGTCCAGCGCGGCCAGGCGCTCGCCCTGCGCGCCCGCCTGCGCTTCCATGGCGCGGAAGCGGCGTTCGAACTTGTGGTTGGCGCCACGCAGCGCCGCGCCCAGGTCGAGGTCGGCATGGCGGGCCAGGTTGGCGCAGACGAACAGCAGGTCACCCAGCTCTTCCTGCAGCCGTGCCTTGTTGCCGGCGATGTCGCCGCGCTCGAATTCCTCGCGCAGTTCCTGCAGCTCCTCGGCGGCCTTGTCCAGCACGGGCAGCGGGCCGGGCCAGTCGAAGCCGACCTTGGCAGCGCGCGACTGCAGCTTCACCGCACGCTGCCATTCGGGCAGGCCGCGCGAGATGCCGGCCAGCGCCGAGGTGTCCTGCTCGCCCTTGGCCGCGCGCTCGGCACGCTTGATCGCGTCCCAGTTGCGCATCACGCCATCGGCATCGTCCACGCTGACATCGGCAAACACATGCGGATGGCGGCGCTGCATCTTGTCGCTGATCGCGCGCGCCACGTCGGCGAAGGCGAATGCACCCTGCTCTTCGGCCATGCGCGCATGGAACACCACCTGCAGCAGCAGGTCGCCCAGTTCATCGCAGAGATCGTCCAGGTCGCCGCGGTCGATCGCATCGGCGACCTCGTAGGCTTCCTCGATGGTGTACGGGGCGATGGTGGCAAAGTTCTGCTCCAGGTCCCAGGGGCAGCCGCCCTGCGGGTCGCGCAGGCGCGCCATGATCGCCAGCAGGCGCTCCAGTTCGGTGCTGGCGGCACTGCCGGCGGTGGGGGTGTCGCTCATGCGGGCTCCAGGGTCAGTCGGACAGCCAGTCCCGCCACGGCAGGCTGGTGTCGCCAAGGGCGATGAAATCACCGTTCAGCAGGGTGCTGCGGCGGTTGTAGCGGAACGGCTTGCCACTGCTGGCCGAGAGCACCGCGCCACCGGCCGCGTGCAGCACGCACTGGCCGGCGGCGGTATCCCATTCGGAGGTCGGGCCCAGCCGCGGGTACACGTCCAGCCCACCTTCGGCGATGCGGCAGAACTTCAGCGACGAGCCCTGCGCCACCGTTTCGATGTCGCCCATGCGTTCGAGCAGGGCGATGGTTTCCGGCGAACGGTGTGAGCGGCTGGCAGCTACCCGCAGCGGCGCGGTGGCCGGCGTGCGCGTGCGCAGCACGCTGTCGTGCAGGCCCTGGCGACGGTAGGCCAGCTCGCCACGCATGGCGTGCCAGACGATGCCGGTCACCGGCGCCTGGACCACGCCGAAGGCCGGCGCGCCCTGGTAGATCAGCGCGATGTTGACGCTGAACTCGCCGTTGCGCTTTACGAATTCGCGGGTGCCATCCAGCGGGTCGACCAGCCAGTAGGCGCCCCAGTGCTGGCGCTGTTCCCACGGCACCATCGCCGATTCCTCGGAGAGGATCGGCAGGTCGGGGGTCAGCTGGCGCAGGCCCTGCTGGATGATCCGGTCGGCGGCGAGATCGGCCGCGGTCACCGGACTGTCGTCGGCCTTCAGGGTGACGTCGAAACCATCGCTGTAGACCTGCATGATCGCCTGCCCCGCTTCCTGGGCGATGGCGATCGCGGTCTCGCGCAGCTCGGTGGTCAGCTTGATCATCGGCGTCCCTGCAGCCACTGGCGCGCGATGAACAGCGCGGCCAGCGAGCGCCCTTCCGAGAAGTCCTCGCGCAGCATCAGCTGGTCCAGTTCGGCCAGCTTCCACGGCACCACTTCCAGCTCTTCCGGCTCGTCGCCGGCCAGCTTTTCCGGGTACAGGTCGCGCGCCACCACCAGCCACGACTGGTGGCTCATGTACGTCGGCGCCAGGGTCATCGCGCGCAGCACGTCGACCTGGCGCGCGCCGTAGCCGGCCTCTTCCTTCAGTTCGCGGTCGGCGGCCTGTTCAGGCGTTTCACCGGCATCGATGCGGCCCTTGACCAGGCCCAGCTCGTAGCGGTGCACGCCGGCGGCGTATTCACGCACCAGCAGCACGGTCTCCTCGTCCAGCATCGGCACCACCACCACGGCGCCATGGCCACGGCTGACCAGGCGCTCGAAACGCCGGTGTTCACCGTTGGAGAACTCCAGGTCCAGGTGCTGGCGCTGGAACGGGCCGTTCTCCTCGTCGGTGATCCGGTGGATGATCGGCAGGCGACGGCCGCTGCGGTCGTCGTTCATGCGGAATCTCCGCGGCGGCCGGCGCGTGCGCCGGGGCCGATAGAATGTGCAGGCAGCAACATGTTCATGAGCCCGAAATGCTAGCAGACCCAACCCCCTCCCCGCTGGCCCGGCAGTGGCAGAAACGCGACCTGCAGGTGCTGTGGCACCCGTGCACGCAGATGCGCGAGCACCCGGACACCCTGCCGCTGGTGCCGATCGCGCGTGGCCAGGGCGCTTGGCTGATCGACCACGACGGCAACCGCTACCTGGACGCGGTCAGCAGCTGGTGGACGAATCTGTTCGGTCATGCCGAACCGCGCATCGGCGCGGCCATCGCCGCCCAGGCCGGGCAGCTGGAACAGGTGATGCTGGCCGGGTTCAGCCATGAACCGGCGATCCTGCTGGCCGAGCGCCTGCTGGCGCTGGCGCCGCGTCAGTCCGGGCGCGCGCCACTGGCCAAGGTGTTCTACGCCGACAACGGCTCGGCCGGCGTTGAAGTGGCGCTGAAGATGGCCTTCCAGTACTTCCAGAACCGCGGCGAGACCCGGCGCACGCGCTTCATCGCGCTGGAAAATGGCTACCACGGCGAGACCCTGGGCGCGCTGGCGCTGGGCGACATCCCGCTGTACCGCCGCGTGTACGCGCCGCTGCTGGCCGAGGGCCTGTTCGCGCCCTCCCCCGATGCCTACCTGGCCGAACCGGGGCAGAGTGCGGCCGACCGTGCACGGCAGGCCGCCGATGGCCTGGCCACCCTGTTCGACCGGCACCCCGGCGAGATCTGCGCGGTGATCCTGGAACCGCGCCTGCAGTGCGCCGGCGGCATGCGCATGCATGACCCGGTCTACCTGCAGCGCGTGCGCGAGCTGTGCGATGCGCACGGCGCGTTCATGATCGCCGACGAGATCGCCACCGGCTTCGGCCGCACCGGCACGATGTTCGCCTGCGAACAGGCGGGGGTGATGCCCGACCTGATGTGCCTGTCCAAGGGCCTGACCGGCGGCTTCCTGCCGCTGGCCGCGGTGCTGGCCACGCAGGCGCTGTACGACGCCTTCCTCGATGATTCGCGCGAGCGCGCGTTCCTGCATTCGCACAGCTACACCGGCAACCCGCTGGCATGTGCGGCCGCCCTGGCCACGCTGGACATCTTCCGCGACGAGGACGTGATCGCGCGCAACCGCGGCATCGCCTCAGTGATGGGCGCGCTGGCCGCGCCGTTCGCCGACCACCCGCACGTGGCCGACGTGCGCCAGGCCGGCATGGTGGTGGCCTTCGAGCTGTCGCGCGACGGCAACCGGCGGACCCCGTTCAACCCGGCGCTGCGGCTTGGCCTGCACGCCTACAAGGCCGCGCTGAAGCGTGGCGTGGTACTGCGCCCGCTGGGCGACGTGCTGTACTGGATGCCACCTTACTGCGTGGATGACGAACAACTGGAGCTGCTGGCACATACCACGCTGGCAGCCATCGACGAGGCGATTTCATGCGCGTGACCCGCTGCCCCATCGACCTGGCGCTGCACAGCGGCCAGACCGTGACCCTGCCGGAAGAGACGGCCAACCACCTGGTGCGGGTGATGCGCCTGCGCGAGGGCGATACCTGCGTGCTGTTCAATGGCGATGGCCACGACTACAGCGCCACCCTGACCGTGGCCAGCAAGCGCGAGGTGCAGGTGCGCATCGACGCGGTGCAGGCGGTGGCCAATGAATCGCCGCTGGCGATCACCCTGCTGCAGGGCATTGCCCGCGGCGAGAAGATGGACCTGATCCTGCAGAAGGCTACCGAGCTGGGCGTCAGCGCCATCGTGCCGGTGAATGCCGAGCGGACCGAGGTGAAGCTGGACGCGGCGCGTGCCGAAAAGCGCGTGGCGCACTGGAACAACGTGGTGACCTCGGCCTGCGGGCAGTCCGGCCGCGCGCGTATTCCGCAGGTGGGTTCGCCGCTGTCGCTGGCGCAGGCGGCGGCGACGCTGCCGGCCGATACGCTGCGGCTGACGCTGGACCCGCAGGGGGCGCATCGGCTGTCGACGCTGGACGCCGCACCGGCGGGGGGCGTGGTCATCGCGATCGGTCCGGAAGGTGGCTGGTCGCCGCGTGACCGTGACCAGCTGGCCGCTGCGGGCTTCCAGGGCCTGCAGCTGGGGCCGCGCATCCTGCGCACCGAAACCGCCGGCCTGGCCGCGATCGCGGCGCTGCAGGCGCGGTTGGGGGATCTGGGGTAAGGCGAACGCCTGCGGCGTGCGCGGTAGTGGGGGGGGGGCGGCGGGGGGGGGGCGGGGGCGGGGGGGGGGGCCCCGCGGGGCCGGGGCGCCCAGGCGGGGGGGCGGGGCCGGGGCGCGGGCGGCGCGGGCCCGGGCGCGGGGGGGG
>NZ_JBRRCR010000152.1:0-4344 GCF_056759115.1 Stenotrophomonas sp. STEN087
CCATGGATGGCGCCATCGAGCCCCCATGGATGGGTTTACGGCGTGTCCTGACCACTCACACCGCCCCGCCATCCCACGGAAAGCCCGCTGTTGCCGTTGACGTTGCCGGCCAGCGGCCGGCACTACCGCAGGTGCACCCCTACCGCTCGGAATGCCCGCTCTGGTCGTAATCGCGCGGACTGAACAACTCCGGCTGGATCAGCTCCACAAACGCCCGCGCCTGCGCCGACAACGCCTTGCCCCGCCGCACGATCACCCCGTAACTGCGCTCCGGGAACCAGCGCTTCATCGACCGCGCCGCCAGCCGCTCATGGTCGCTCTCATGCAGGCACAGCGCCGGCACGATGGAAATGCCCATGCCCATCGCCACGTACTGCTTGATCACCTCCCAGCCGCCCACCTCCAGCGCCACCGTGTAGGCGATGCGGTGGCGCTGGAACACCTGGTCCACCAGCCGGTAGGTGATCTGCCGCTTCGGCGGCAGCACCAGCGGGTAGCGCGCGATGTCGGCCAGCTCCAGCTCGCCACCACTGGCCAGCGGATGATCGTGTGGTGCGATCAGCACCTGCTCGAAGCGATAGGCCGGCGCATAGGTCAGGTCGGCCGGCACGTCGGTCATCGACCCGATCGCCAGGTCGGCCGCGTCCTCGCGCAGCAGGTCGGTGCCATCGGCACTGATCGCGTTGTGCAGGGTCAGGCGCACGTCCGGATGGTGCAGGCGGAAGCGTTCGACGATCTTCGGCAGCAGGTAGAGGATGGTCGAGCTGTTGGCGGCGATGTTCAGCTCGCCCGCATCCAACCCGCGCACCTTGTCGCGGAAGCGCGCTTCCAGCCCGTCCAGGCTTTCCACCAGTGGCTGCGCCATCTCGTACAGCACCTGGCCCTCGCGGCTGGGCACCAGGCGGCGCCCGCTGCGCTCGAACAGCGGTACCCCCAGCTCACGTTCCAGTGCCTGCAGCTGCAGGCTGATCGCCGGCTGGCTGACGAACAGCGCCTCAGCCGCCCGTGAGACCGAGCCCAGGCGCACCGTCTGGCAGAACGCCCGCAGCGGCTTCAGCCGGTCGGATTTGTAGGAAAAACGCGGACTTGGCGGGCTGCGCGTGGTCATGGCGTCATAAGTATTAGCACACCTTATGTGGAACATTGCAAAAACTGTTTTGCCAAATACTCGGCCCGGGCGGCACTTTGGGGGCGTTCCCCCACCGCTGGAGTCACCCCATGTCCGCCGTTGCTTCCGCCGTTTCCTCCACCCCCGCCAAGGCCACCCCCGGTATCGCCCTGGCGACCCGCGTGGCCGGCCAGGAGACCGTGCTGCCGGCACCGCTGCTGGCCCTGCTGGTCTCGCTGCACCGGGCGGTGGAGCCGGGCCGGCAGGCGCGGCTGCAGGCCCGCCGCGAGCGCCAGGCGTTCTTCGACCAGGGCGGCCTGCCGGACTTCCGCAGCGATACCGCCGCGATCCGCAGCGGCGACTGGCGCGTGGCCCCGCTGCCGGCCGCGCTGCAGGACCGCCGCGTCGAGATCACCGGCCCGACCGACCCGAAGATGGTCATCAACGCGCTGAACTCCGGCGCCAAGGTGTTCATGGCCGACTTCGAGGATTCGACCTCGCCGACCTGGCGCAACCTGCTGGCCGGGCAGCAGTCGCTGGCGGCCGCCGTGCGCGGCGATCTGGAATTCACCGCGCCGGCCGCCAACGGCAAGCCGGGCAAGCACTACACCCTGCGCCCCTTTGAGGAACAGGCGGTGCTGATCGTGCGCCCGCGTGGCTGGCACCTGGACGAGAAGCACGTGCGCGTCGATGGGCAGTTCATCGCCGGCGGCCTGTTCGATGCGGCGGTGTTCGCCTTCCACAATGCCCGCACGCTGCAGGCCAAGGATCGCGGTCCGTACTTCTACCTGCCCAAGCTGCAGAGCATGGAAGAGGCCGCGCTGTGGGAGACCGCGCTGTCGCACATCGAAGGCATGCTCGGCCTGCCGCACGGCCAGATCAAGGTGACCGTGCTGATCGAAACGCTGCCGGCGGTGTTCGAGATGGACGAGATCCTGCACGCCCTGCGCGAGCGCATCGTCGGCCTCAACTGCGGCCGCTGGGATTACATCTTTTCCTACCTGAAGACCTTCCGCCGCCACGCCGACCGCGTGCTCCCCGAGCGCGGTCAGGTGACCATGTCCCAGCCGTTCCTGAAGGCGTATTCGGAACTGCTGATCCAGACCTGCCACCGCCGGGGCGCGCATGCGATGGGCGGCATGGCCGCACAGATTCCGATCAACAGCGATGCCGCCGCCAACGAACAGGCCATGGCCCGCGTCCGCGCCGACAAGCTGCGCGAAGTCAGTGCTGGCCACGACGGCACCTGGGTCGCGCACCCGGCGCTGATTCCGGTGGCGATGGCCATCTTCGACGAACACATGCCCACCGCGAACCAGCACCAGGTGCTGCGCCAGGATGTGCGGGTGGGCCGCGATGAACTGATCGCGCGGCCGCCGGGCAGCATCACCCGCGCCGGTTTCGAGGGCAACGTCGAAGTCTGCGTGCGCTACCTGGCCGCGTGGCTGGACGGCAACGGCTGCGTGCCGATCCACCACCTGATGGAAGACGCGGCCACCGCCGAGATCAGCCGCAGCCAGCTGTGGCAGTGGCTGCACACCCCGCGCCAGCAGCTGGACGACGGTACGGCTATCGACCTGCCGCTGCTCGACACCGCCCTGGCCCAGCTGCCGGCGCGGCTGGGCGATACCCGCGCGCTGCCCGGTGGCGCCCGCATCGGCGAGGCCATCGCCCTGCTGGGCGAACTGAGCCGCAGCGACGAACTGACCGACTTCCTGACCCTGCCGGCCTACGAGCGCATCGACTGACGGCCTGTTTCCCCGAATCCATCCCAGCCGGGCAGCGCCCGGCTCTACAACACCGAACTGGAGAAAGACATGAGCACCCTGCCCACTGCCGAACAGATCCAGCACGACTGGGACACCCACCCGCGCTGGGAAGGCATCCAGCGCAACTACAGCGCCGCCGACGTGGTGCGCCTGCGTGGCACCGTCCACATCGAGCATTCGCTGGCCCGGCTGGGCGCGGAAAAGCTGTGGAAGTCGCTGCACGAGCGCGAGTTCGTCAATGCGCTGGGCGCGCTGACCGGCAACCAGGCCATGCAGCAGGTCAAGGCCGGTCTGAAGGCGATCTACCTGTCCGGCTGGCAGGTGGCGGCCGATGCCAACCTGGCCGGGCAGATGTACCCGGACCAGTCGCTGTACCCGGCCGATTCGGTGCCGGCGGTGGTCAAGCGCATCAACAACACCCTGCTGCGCGCCGACCAGCTGCACCATGCCGAAGGCAAGGATGACATCGACTTCCTGCAGCCGATCGTGGCCGATGCCGAGGCCGGCTTCGGCGGCGTGCTCAACGCCTTCGAGCTGATGAAGGCGATGATCGAAGCCGGTGCCGCCGGCGTGCACTTCGAGGACCAGCTGGCCTCGGTGAAGAAGTGCGGGCACATGGGTGGCAAGGTGCTGGTGCCGACCCGTGAGGCCATCGAGAAGCTCAACGCCGCGCGCCTGGCTGCCGACGTGCTGGGCGTGCCGACCCTGCTGGTGGCGCGCACCGATGCCGAAGCCGCCGACCTGCTGACCAGTGACATCGATGGCAACGACCAGCCGTTCACCACCGGCGAGCGCACCGTGGAAGGCTTCTACAAGACCCGCAACGGCCTGGACCAGGCGATCAGCCGCGGCCTGGCCTACGCCCCTTACGCCGACCTGGTCTGGTGCGAGACCGGCAAGCCGGACCTGGAGTTCGCGCGGAAGTTCGCCGAGGCGATCCATGCGAAGTTCCCCGGCAAGCTGCTGGCCTACAACTGCTCGCCCAGCTTCAACTGGAAGAAGAACCTGGACGACGCCACGATTGCCAAGTTCCAGCGCGAGCTGGGCAGCTACGGCTACAAGTTCCAGTTCATCACCCTGGCCGGCTTCCACGCGCTGAACTACGGCATGTTCAACCTGGCCCACGGTTATGCGCGACGCCAGATGAGCGCTTTCGTGGAACTGCAGGAAGCCGAGTTCGAAGCGGCCGAGCGTGGCTTCACCGCGGTCAAGCACCAGCGCGAGGTCGGCACTGGCTACTTCGATGCGGTCACCCAGGCTATCCAGCAGGGCCAGTCCTCGACCACTGCGCTGACCGGCTCGACCGAGGAAGAGCAGTTCCATGGCGGCCGCAGCGAGCGCGCCGCCTGACCCCACCTCGCCCCGGTAGTGGGGGGGGGGGGGCGGGGGGGGGCCCCGCCCCCCCCCCGCCCCGGCCGCGGGGCCGGGGGGGCCCGCGCGGGGGGGGGGGGGGGGGGGGGGCGGCCC
>NZ_JBRRCR010000153.1:0-4241 GCF_056759115.1 Stenotrophomonas sp. STEN087
ACTGTCGCGGGCTCTAAATCATGCGGGCCCCCCCGCGGCCGGGCCGGCCGGGCGGTGGCGTGCTCTATTTTCCGCACCCCGGAGCCCCCGCGCCCGCCGCCCGCCGCCCGGCACTACCCAATTCGTAGCCGTTCCTCGACCTGCCCTACACGCCGCTGCTGGCAAGCTGGTCGGTATGGCTGAACCGCTCCCCCTGCGTCCGCCACCGCCATTGCTGGACGACGCCTGTGCGTTGTTCCTCGATGTCGACGGCACCCTCATAGAATTCGCTGCGCGCCCTGACGCCGTGCAGCTCCTGCCGGATGTGCGTGAAGCCATCGGCCGTATCAGCGACCGTCTCGAAGGCGCGGTCGCCCTCGTCAGTGGTCGCCCACTGGAACAGCTGGACCAGCTGTTCGCCCCCCTGCAGCTGCCGGCCGCCGGCCTGCACGGCCACGAACTGCGTGGCGAGGACGGGCGCGTGCTGCGTGAAGAACAGGACGACGACACCGCCGAATGGCTGCATGCCCTGCACCAGCAAGCGATGCGTTTCGCCCATGGCCACCCCGGCGTGCTGGTGGAGGAAAAAGGCGCGGGCCTGGCCCTGCACTGGCGCGGCGCACCGCATGCCGCCAACGAGGTCCGCACGTTCGCCGAGCGCCATGCACGCGGCCGGCCAAGCTATCGGCTGCAGCCCGGCGATCACGTGATTGAATTCGTACCCGTCGGCACCGACAAGGGCCGCGCCGTGCGCCGGCTGATGCAGTACCTGCCCTTCCGTGGCCGCCTGCCCGTATTCCTCGGTGATGACCTCACCGATGAATTCGGCTTCGAGGCCGCCAACGGACAGCACGGCTGGAGCGTGCTGATTGGCGAACGTGAACCCAGCGCGGCGGTGTTCGCGCTGCCCGACATACGCAGCGTGCACGCCTGGCTGCGTGAGAATGCGTATTGACCCGGCCACCCCACGGCCGCAACCGAGATGTACCGCGTGATGACCCAACCCGATCTTGATCTGGGCGTGGTCGGCAACGGCAGCTTCGGCGCCCTGGTCGACAAACATGCCCGCGTTGTCTGGAGCTGCCTGCCCACCTTCGACGGCGACCCCACCTTCTGTGCCCTGCTCGGCCCCAACCAGCAGACCGGCGGCGACTTCGCCATCGAGCTGGAAGACTTCGCCAGCAGCGAGCAGGAATACCTGACCAACACCGCGATCCTGCGTACCGTGCTGCATGACAGCCACGGCGGCTCGCTGGAAATCCTCGATTTCGCCCCGCGCTGGCGGCAGAACGACCGCTTCTACCGGCCGGTCAGCCTGATCCGCCAGGTACGCCCGCTGACCGGCAGCCCGCGCATCACCGTGCTGGCGCGGCCGCTGGCCGACTGGGGCGCACGCGTGCCCGAATCGACCTGGGGCAGCAACCACGTACGCTGGATCCTGCCCGAGCACGTGCTGCGGCTGACCACCGACGTGCCCGTGCGCATGGTGCGCGAGGGGCTGCCGTTCGTGCTCAACCATCCCGTCCACCTGATCCTGGGCGTGGATGAATCGCTCAACCGCTCCATCAGCGGCTACGTGCAGGAAGCCTTCCAGCGCACCGCCAATTACTGGCGCGAATGGGTGCGCTACCTGTCCATCCCGCTGGAATGGCAGGACGCGGTGATCCGCAGCGCGATCACCCTGAAGCTGTGCCAGTACGAGGACAGCGGCGCGATCATCGCGGCGATGACCACCTCCATTCCCGAAGCGCCCGGCAGCGTGCGCAACTGGGACTATCGCTACTGCTGGCTGCGTGACGCGGCGTTCGTGGTGCGTGCACTGAACCGCCTCGGCGCTACCCGCACGATGGAGCAGTTCCTCGGCTATATCTTCAACCTGGCCACCACCGACGGCACCCTGCAGCCGCTGTACGGCATCGGCTTCGAGGCCAAGCTGGACGAGGACGAAGTACCCACGCTGTCCGGCTACCGCGGCATGGGCCCGGTGCGCCGCGGCAACCTGGCCTGGGTGCAGCGCCAGCACGATGTCTACGGCAGCGTGGTCCTGGCATCGACCCAGCTGTTCTTCGACCGCCGCCTGCAGGATCCGGGCGATGCGCATACCTTCGCGCGCCTGGAACCGCTGGGCGAGCAGGCGTTCGCCCTGCACGACGTGCCCGATGCGGGCCTGTGGGAATTCCGCGGCCGCACCGAAGTGCACACCTACACCAGCGCGATGTGCTGGGCGGCCTGCGACCGCCTGTGCAAGATCGCCGTGCGCCTCAAGCTCGACGACCGCGCGAACTACTGGCGCGAGCGTGCCGACACCATCCACGCACGCATCATGGAAAAAGCGTGGAGCGAAGAACTCGGCCACTTCACCGATACCTTCGACGGCCACCGCCTGGATGCCTCGTTGCTGCTGCTGGCCGACATCGGCTTCATCGATGCGCTGGACGCGCGCTTCATCGCCACCGTTGAGGCCATCGGCCGCGATCTGAAGCACGGCAATTCGCTGTACCGCTACGTGGCGCCGGATGATTTCGGCGAACCGGAAACCAGCTTCACCATCTGCACGTTCTGGTACATCGACGCACTGGCAGCGATCGGCCGCATGGACGAAGCCCGCGAGATGTTCGAGCTGCTGCTCAACCAGCGCAACCACCTCGGTCTGCTCTCCGAGGATCTGGCCTTCGACGGTGGCGAAGCCTGGGGCAACTTCCCGCAGACCTATTCGCACGTCGGCCTGATCACCGCCGCCATGCGCCTGTCGCGTTCCTGGCAGGAGGCCTCATGAGCCGCCTGGTGGTTGTCTCCAACCGGGTCGCCGTGCCCGGTGAAAGCCGCGCCGGCGGCCTCGCCGTGGGCCTGCTGGCCGCGCTGAAGGAGCGCGGCGGCATGTGGTTCGGCTGGAGCGGCAAGAACGCGAAGGATGCCAGCGGCACGCTGCACCAGCAGAAGGACGGTGACATCGAGTACGTCACCATGGACCTGGCCAAGCGTGATGTGGATGGCTACTACAACGGCTTTTCCAACCGCACGCTGTGGCCGCTGCTGCACTTCCGCCTGGACCTGGTCGACTACGATCGCGGCACCCGCGAGACCTACCACAAGGTCAATGCGCTGTTCGCCGACAAGCTCGCGCCGCTGCTGCGCGAAGATGACATCGTCTGGATCCACGATTACCACCTGATTCCGCTGGGCGCGATGCTGCGCGAGCGCGGCATCGGCTGCAGGATCGGCTTCTTCCTGCATATCCCGATGCCGTCGGCCGACCTGCTGCAGGCCATGCCCGACCACCTGCGGCTGTTCTCCTCGCTGTATGCCTACGACCTGGTCGGCTTCCAGACCCAGCGCGATGCCGACCGTTTCCAGACCTACCTGCGCCTGTTCGGCGGCGGCCGCGTGCTGGAGGATGGCCGGCTGGAAGCCCCGGGCGGGCGCCGCTTCCGCGCGGCCGCCTTCCCGATCGGCATCGATACCGACCTGATTGCCCGCCAGGCTGCAACCGCAGCGACCAAGCCCTCGGTGAAGAACCTGCGCAGCAGCCTGCGCGACCGCCAGTTGGCCATCGGCGTCGACCGCCTGGACTATTCCAAGGGCCTGCCCGAACGATTCCAGGGCTTCGAGCGCTACCTGGAGCGGCACCCCGACCAGCGCGGCTCGCTGACCTACCTGCAGATCGCCCCGGTGTCGCGTGGCGACGTGACCGAGTACCGGCAGCTGCGCAGCCAGCTGGAACAGATCGCCGGGCACATCAACGGCGGCCACGCCGAGCCCGACTGGACGCCGCTGCGCTACGTCAACCAGAACTTCACCCACGCCACGCTGACCGGCTTCTACCGCGCTGCGGCGGTGGGCCTGGTGACCCCGCTGCGTGATGGCATGAACCTGGTGGCCAAGGAATACGTGGCCTCGCAGGACCCGGAAAATCCCGGCGTGCTGGTGTTGTCACTGCTCGCCGGTGCGGCCGACGAACTGAAGCAGGCACTGCTGGTGAACCCGCACGACCTGGACGGCGTGGCCGATGCCATCGCCACCGCGGCCACGATGTCGCTGCGCCGGCGCCAGGAACGCTGGCACGCGATGATGGACCACCTGCGGACGTACGACATCAACCACTGGCGCCGCAGCTACCTGGAAGCCCTGGAAGGGTAACCGCTCCTGTTTTTGTAGAGTCGGGGGGGGGGGGGGGGGGGGTGGGGGGGGGGACGGGGGGGGGGGGCGGCAACATAGAAATGCGCGCGGGGGGGGCGGGCGTCCGCGGGGGGCGGGTGGGGGGG
>NZ_JBRRCR010000154.1:0-4163 GCF_056759115.1 Stenotrophomonas sp. STEN087
CCGCCCCCCCCCCCCCCCCCCCCCCCCCCCCCCCTTTCGCAACTGCACCCGCCGGCGCGGGGCCGGGCCCGCCCCCCCGGGGGGCCCCGCCGGCCCAGCCCCGGCGGAAATGCATCCGGCACCGCGCCAGCCACGCATGGCGTGGCTCTACTGGGTTGTACCGCGCCATCCACGCATGGCGTGGCTCTACCGGGTTGCAGACGCGTGGCATGGCTCTACCGGGTTGCAGTAGAGCCACGCCATGCGTGGATGCCTGTCAGCGGGCCAGCCAGCGGCGGGCCATGCGCTGCATCGATTCGTCCGAGGCCGGGTCTGCGGCGACCTCGGCGACCGGGCGCCAGGCCAGGTCCAGCGATTCCTCGCTGAGCACGAAGTCTTCGCCACCCACGGCACGGATCACGAAACGCACGTCGTAGTGCCAGTGGCCCGGTACATCCTTGCGCTCGGGAATCCAGTGCTTGTCCAGGTCGAAGATCGCCGGGTCGTCCAGCACCAGGCCGGTCAGGCCGGATTCCTCTTCCCCTTCCTTCAGCGCCACCCGGGCCAGGTCGCGGTCGCCATCGGCGTGGCCGCCCAGCTGCAGCCAGCGCTGCAGTTTGCGGTGGTGGGTCAGCAGCAGGCGCTGGCCATCGGCACTGACCAGCCAGCAGCTGGCCGTGAAGTGCCCGGCCAGACGTTCACGACAGAAAGGATCTTCTGCATCGTCGATCAATGTGCCGAATTCGGCAGCCAGCGCGTCGTGGGTTGGCTCCCGGCGGGCGTAGTCCTGCAGCAGCCCGCGCAGGTGATCGTCAAGCGCGGCAAGGGATTCGGCGGATTGGTCCATGAATGCGGGGAGATCGGAAAAATACTGCTCATTATCGCCGTTCATTGTTGCGATTGCGCTTGTGCGGTGGCTTCAGCTTTGGCTAAGGTACAGCGGGCCGTTCGCACGGCCTTCACCATTCCAGGCCGCCGGCAACGCATCGGCGGCCCCAATCCGATCATCAGGAAAGTTCTGCATGCTGAAAGCACTGTTGAGGGTCAAGCCGGTCCAGCCGGCCGGGCACGTCGATGCTGGCGAACCCATCGAAGGCAGCCTGGACGGCGAAGCCACGTTGAAACGGACCCTCACGGCGAAACACCTCATCATGCTCGGCATTGGTGCGGTGATCGGCGCAGGCATCTTCGTGCTGACCGGCCAGGCCGCGGCCAACCATGCCGGCCCGGCGGTCATGCTCTCGTTCGTCATCGCCGGCTTCGCCTGCGCGCTGGCCGGCCTGTGCTACGCCGAGTTCGCGGCGATGATGCCGGTCTCCGGCAGCGCCTACTCCTACTCCTACGCCACCCTCGGCGAAGGCATGGCCTGGTTCATCGGCTGGTGCCTGGTGCTGGAGTACCTGTTCGCCTCGGCCTCGGTCGCGGTGGGCTGGTCGGCCTACCTGATCAGCTTCCTCACGAGCACGCTGAACATGCCGTTCCCGGATACGCTCAGCGCAGCGCCGATCGCCTGGACCGGCAGCGAGTTCGTCGCCTCCGGCAAGCTGTTCAACCTGCCGGCGGTGCTGATCATCGCGGCGGTGTCGGGCCTGCTGTATGTCGGTGTGACCCAGTCGGCCTTCGTCAACGCGATCATCGTGGCCATCAAGGTCACTGTCATCTGCCTGTTCATCGGCATCGGCGCGGCGCACATCGATCCGGGCAACTGGCAGCCCTTCATCCCTGAAAACACCGGTCCGGGCGAGTTCGGCTGGAGCGGCATCTTCCGCGCCGCGACCATCGTGTTCTTCGCCTACATCGGCTTCGACGCGGTCTCCACCGCCGCCGGCGAAACCAAGGACCCGCAGCGCAACATGCCGATCGGCCTGCTCGGCTCGCTGGCCGTGTGCACCATCGTCTACATCATCGTCTGCGCGGTGCTGACCGGCATGATGCCGTACCACCTGCTGGGCACCGACAAGCCGGTGGCCACCGCGCTGGAAGGCTACCCGCAGCTGGCCTGGCTGAAGACCGCGGTCGAGATCGGCGCCATCGCCGGCCTGTCCTCGGTGATCCTGGTGATGATGATGGGCCAGACCCGCATCGCCTACACGATCTCGCGCGACGGCCTGCTGCCGAAGTTCTTCGGCAAGGTCCACGCCCGCTTCCGCACCCCGTACTGGGCCACGATCGTGGTCGGCGTGATTGCCGCGGCGCTGGCCGGCCTGGTACCGCTGAACGTGCTGGGTGAACTGGTCTCGATGGGCACCCTGCTGGCCTTCGCCACCGTCTGCATCGGCGTGCTGGTCCTGCGCTACAGCAAGCCGGACCTGCACCGCCCGTTCCGCGTGCCGGCCGTCTGGATCATCTGCCCGCTGGGCGCAGCCACCTGTCTGTTCCTGTTCTGGCAGGCGTTCGTGGTGCATTGGCACCTGTTCGTGGGCTGGACCGTGCTGGGCCTGCTGATCTACCTCGGCTACGGCATTCGCAACAGCAAGCTGGCCAAGTCCTCCTGATGTGCCTACGGGCCGGCCCCTGCGCCGGCCCGTCCGTTTCTCCCCGCGCGCCGGCAGCGGCGCGCTTCGAAAAGATCGACATCCATGTTCAAGCAACTGTGGGCCACCAAGCACCCGCATGCCGCCCATGAAGACGCCAACGGCCTGAGCCTGCGCCGCCACCTCGGCCCGTGGGGCCTGACCGCCCTGGGCATCGGCGCGGTGATCGGCGGCGGCATCTTCGTCATCACCGGCCAGGCTGCGGCCAACCACGCCGGCCCGGCCATCATGCTGTCCTTCGTGCTGGCGGCCATCTGCTGCGCCTTCTGCGCGCTGGCCTACGCCGAGTTCGCCTCGATGGTGCCGGTCTCCGGCAGCGCCTACACCTACACCTACGCCACCTTCGGCGAGCTCTCGGCCTGGTTCATCGGTTGGATGCTGGTGCTGGAGTACGGCGTCTCGGCCTCGGCGGTGGCGGTCAGCTGGACCGGCTACTTCCTCAGCCTGCTCAGCCAGTTCGACATCCATCTGCCCGCATCACTGGTCAGCGCGCCACTGGATGCGCAGCTGCGCCCGACCGGCGCCATCGCCAACCTGCCCGCGGCCGGCCTGGTGCTGCTGCTGACCTGGCTGTGCTACGTCGGCATCAGCAAGTCCTCGGCGATGAACATGGCGATGGTCGTGCTGAAGACCGGCCTGATCATTCTTGTCATCGTGGTCGGCTGGAAGTACGTGGACACCAGCAACTGGACCCCGTTCATTCCGGCCAACGAAGGCCCCGGCAAGTACGGCATGGAAGGCGTGCTGCGCGGCGCGGCGATGGTGTTCTTCGCCTACATCGGCTTCGAGGCGGTGTCGGTGGCGGCGCAGGAATCGAAGAACCCGCAGCGCGACATGCCCTTCGGCATGATGGTGTCGCTGGTGATCTGCACGGTGCTGTACATCGCCATGGCGGCGGTGATGACCGGCCTGGTGCCCTATCCGCTGCTGGGCACCGACGAGCCGGTGGTGACCGCCGTGGCCGCGCACCCGCAGCTGGGCTGGCTACGCTGGGTGGTCGAAGTCGGCGCCCTGATCGGCCTGTCCTCGGTGGTGCTGGTGATGATCATCGGCCAGCCGCGCATCTTCATGATCATGGGCCGCGACGGCCTGCTGCCGCCGGTGTTCACCAAGATCCACCCGAAGTACCGCACCCCGCACATCAATACGGTCATCACCGGCATCGGCATCGCCCTGCTGGCGGCGCTGTTCCCGCTGGACATCCTGGGCGAACTGACCTCGATGGGCACGCTGATCGCGTTCACGGCGGTGTGCGCGGGCGTGCTGATCCTGCGCCGCACGCAGCCGGACCTGCCGCGTCCGTTCCGCATGCCGATGGCGTGGCTGATCTGCAGCCTGGGCGTGCTGAGCTGCCTGGCGCTGCTGTCGGCGATGACGCTGCACAACTGGATGCTGATGGGCGTGTGGACGGTGGTCGGGTTCGTGATCTATTTCGGTTACGGGTTCAGGCACAGCCGCCTGCGGGGTCAGTAACGGGTTTTTGTAGTGCAGGGCCTGCGGCCCTGCACCCGCTGGAGCTGGAGCAACTTCCAGAGCAACGGCTGGGTTGAGGGTTTGGCGGGGGGGGGCGGGGTGGGGGGGGGGGGGGGCGGGGGGCGCCCCGGCCGCGGTGGGCCCGGCGGCGCGAGCCCGCGCCCCCCCCGCCCGCAC
>NZ_JBRRCR010000155.1:0-3995 GCF_056759115.1 Stenotrophomonas sp. STEN087
CACGCGGGTTTTCCCGCCCCCCACACTCGGCGCCACCCCCCCGACCTGGGGGGGGGCCGCCGGTTGGGGGGCACACCTTCACCGGTCAATGCGAACGCTGCACCGCGTAACGGGCCAGGCCGCGCAGGGCCGCCACGGCATCGTTGTCGCCCAGGCCGTCGAGCGCGCGTTCGGCGGCTTCGGCGTATTCCTCGGCACGGCGGCGGCTGTAATCCAGGCCGCCGGTGGCGTGGATGGCGGCCAGCACTTCCGGCATGGCCGAGGCGTCGCCGTCCTGCACGATGCTGCGCAGGCGCTCGCGGGTGGCATCGTCCGAATGGGCCATGGCGTGGATCAGCGGCAGGGTCGCCTTGCCTTCGGCCAGGTCGTCGCCCAGGTTCTTGCCCAGTTCCTCGGCGTTGGCCGAGTAATCCAGCACGTCATCGGCAATCTGGAAGGCGTAGCCCAGGTGCATGCCGTAGTCGTACAGGGCCTGCTGGGTGGCTTCGTCCACGCCGCTGGCCAGCGCGCCCAGGCGGGTGCCGGCAGCGAACAGCACGGCGGTCTTGCGCTCGATCACGCGCAGGTAGGCCGCTTCGTCGGTGTCCGGGTTGTGCACGTGCAGCAGCTGCAGCACTTCGCCTTCGGCAATGCGGTTGGTGGTGTCAGCCAGGATCCGCATGACCGGCATGCGGTCCAGTTCCACCATCAGCTGGAAGCTGCGCGAATACAGGAAGTCGCCCACCAGCACGCTCGGCGCGTTGCCCCACAGGGCATTGGCGGTGCTGCGGCCGCGCCGCAGGCTGGATTCGTCCACCACGTCGTCGTGCAGCAGGGTCGAGGTATGGATGAACTCGATGATCGCCGCCAGCTGGTGGTGTTCCGGGCCGGCCTGGCCGACTGCGTGGCCGGCCAGCATGACCAGCATCGGGCGCAGGCGCTTGCCGCCGGCGGAAATGATGTGGTCGGCGATCTGGTTGATCAGTACGACGTCCGAGGACAGCCGGTCCCGGATCAGGGCATCGACGGCGGCCATGTCGGCCGCAGCAAGCGACTGGATCTGGGGCAGGCCCAGGGCGGGACGGGTGTCTTCGGTGATGGTCATGCGATCAGGCTTTCAGGCTCACCACCAATTATAGGGTCTGGCCGTGAAATCGGGCGGAAACCGGCACGACCGGCCATTTCGCACGCCGTTGGCCGGACCCGCGGCGTGAATACGTATGCAGGCCGCGCCATGCCCCGGAGGCCGCCGCTAAGCTTGCGGTTGTTGGTTTTCGGCCCGCTTCCGGTGGGTCCCGCATGCCCGGAGGGGGGCTGTCGATGTCGCACAATCCATGGTGGCGCGGAGCCGTCATCTACCAGATCTACCCGCGCAGCTACCTCGACGCCAGCGGCGACGGGGTGGGCGACCTGCCGGGCATCATCCAGCGCCTGGACCACATCGCGGCGCTGGGCGCCGATGCGATCTGGATCTCGCCGTTCTTCAAGTCGCCCATGGCCGATTTCGGCTATGACATCGCCGATTATCGCGATGTCGACCCGCTGTTCGGCAGCCTGGAGGACTTCGACCGCCTGCTGGCCAAGGCGCATGGCCTGGGCCTGAAGGTGATGATCGATCAGGTGCTCAGCCACACCTCGCTCGAGCATGCCTGGTTCCGCGAGAGCCGCCAGGACCGCACCAATCCCAAGGCCGACTGGTACGTGTGGGCCGACCCGCGCGAGGACGGCACTCCGCCCAACAACTGGCTGTCGCTGTTCGGTGGCGGCGCCTGGCAGTGGGAGCCGCGCCGCGAGCAGTACTACCTGCACAACTTCCTGGTCGACCAGCCGGATCTGAACTTCCATAACCCGGACGTGCAGCAGGCCACGCTGGACAACGTGCGGTTCTGGCTGGACCGCGGCGTGGACGGCTTCCGCCTGGACGCCATCAACTTCTGCTTCCACGACGCGCAGCTGCGCGACAACCCGCCCAAGCCGGCGGACAAGCGCGTGGGCCGCGGCTTCAGCCCGGACAACCCGTACGCCTACCAGTACCACTACTACAACAACACCCAGCCGGAAAACCTGCCGTTCCTGGAGCAGCTGCGCGCGCTGCTGGACGAGTACCCCGGCGCGGTGAGCCTGGGCGAGATCTCCTCGGAGGACTCGCTGGCCACCACCGCCGAGTACACCCAGGACGGCCGCCTGCACATGGGCTACAGCTTCGAGCTGCTGGTGGACGACTACAGCGCGGCCTACATCCGCGATACGGTCTCGCGCCTGGAAGCGGTGATGACCGAGGGTTGGCCGTGCTGGGCGGTGTCCAACCATGACGTGGAGCGGGCCGTGAGCCGCTGGGGCGGCCGCCCGTCCGACCCGCGCCTGGCCCGCATGCTGGTGGCGATGCTGTGCAGCCTGCGCGGTTCGGTCTGCCTGTACCAGGGCGAGGAGCTGGGCCTGGCCGAGGCCGAGGTGGCCTTCGAGGACCTGCAGGACCCCTACGGCATCACCTTCTGGCCGAACTTCAAGGGCCGCGACGGCTGCCGCACGCCGCTGCCGTGGACCGACGCCCCGCTGGCCGGCTTCACCACCGGCAAGCCCTGGCTGCCGATCCCGGCCGAGCACCGGGCGGCGGCCGTGGCCGTGCAGGATGCCGACCCGGGTTCGGTCCTGGCGGCCTTCCGGGCCTTCCTGGCCTGGCGGCGGACCCAGCCGACCCTGCAGCACGGGGACATCCGTTTCCTGGACAGTGCCGAGCCAGTGCTGCTGTTCGAGCGTATGCTTGCAGATGAAACCCTCCTGCTGGCCTTCAACCTGTCGGCCGAGGCGGTCAGCCATCCGCTGCCGGCCGGTACCTGGCAGCAGCTGGACGTGCCGGGCCCGGATGCGGGCACGGTCGAGGGCACTGAACTGCGGCTGCCGCCGCGCGCGGTGTATTGCGCACGACGCAGCTGACCGATTTCTCCGGTGGCGGTACTTGCGGGGACGGGGCCGAAGCGCCCCGTCCCTTTTTTGTGGGTGGCCGATGGCCGTCACTTTCCAACTATTGGAATGGAATCGGCCGGGGTGGGCGTGGACACTGGTGGCCCCCTCCGTGGTGGACCTCCGATGCGTTTCTTTACTTCCCTGATGCGGGTGTTGTTGCTGGCAGCGGCACTTTCGGCTGCCCACCCTCTCTCCGCTACGCCCATCATGATCGTGGGCCCCGCGCTGGAGGATGCCTTCGAGGGTTTGGACGTGGTGCCTGGCTTGAAGCAGTTGCTTGGTCCGGAGTACGCGGCGTTCCGGCGCAACTTCGATGAGTCGGCGGTGCCGGTGCCGCTCAAGAGTGGGGACTTGCTGCTGGCCGGATGGCGGCTGGGCTTCGCCGATTCCTACGGAGCTGTGGTGGTCCTGCACCCAGACGGAAGCCTGGACGCGGCTTACTACAATGCGGGCGAGCGTGCTCCGCGTTACTTCTCTAACGCAGACCGGCCTCACCACCGGGCGTTGCAGGCCTGGGCGAAGCAATACGTTGGCGATGCGCCGCAGGTCTTCCCGGCAGGTTGGGATTCGTTGGCGCCTGCCGGACTCTGAGCGACGGGTGTTGCTTCCATGTGGGAACTGCTGGGCCAGATCGCCTCCCTTGTTCTGAACCATGTTGGTCACGCACTTGGGCGCTTCAGCGGGCGCATCCTGTTTTCCTTGATGCTGATCGTCGCGATCGGCTGCGCGCTTCTGATCTCGTGATCTCCTGCTGAGTGAATCCACGCATGGCGTGGATCTACCAGTAGATCCACGCCACGCGTAAATGCGTTGCGGTTGGGTTGGTAGATCCACGCCATGCGTGGATGCGGTGGCTCGCGCGGTGTCGACGCGCAAAAAGAAAACCCGCTGCCTGCGCAGCGGGTTTCCGGTCCTGCTCCCCGTGTTGCGTCGCCGGGCATGGCCCGGCGCAACCGATTCAGGACCGCCGGGCATGGTCCGGCGCAACCGGTGGGTTTGCGGCCCGCGGCCCGCACGAACCCGACGTGGGAGAAAATTTTGTTAAACCCCAC
>NZ_JBRRCR010000156.1:0-3956 GCF_056759115.1 Stenotrophomonas sp. STEN087
GGTGTCTGCGGCATGGATGCCGCGGACAAGCCTCCATGGACGGATTCACGGCGTCCCCCGCGAACCCACCCCGCCCGACCTCTGACAGTTTCCGTGCGCGTCCGCCACGGAAAATCAAAAAAGAAAATCAAAGTCAAAGTCAGAAGCCGATCGCTTCGCTCGCATCCACGCATGGCGTGGATCTACCGAAGCGGGCAGTTGCATCGCGCGAGGTAGGTACAGAAGCGCCGCGATCTGTCAGGGGTGGGGCGGTGTGGGCTTGCAGGACCGCAGGCGCCATGGATGGCGCCTACGAGCCCCCAGGGATGGGTTTACGGAATGTCCTGCCCACCCACACCGCCCCGCCAAACAAACAGAAACCCAGAGCCGACGCTCTTGCAGTTGCAGTTGCAGTTGCACCTGCTGTTGAATCGGCAGGCGCCGGGCTGCAAGCCCGGCACCCACCCAAACACCTCAGCAGCAGCGACCGCCGTTGCGACCGCCGTAGCGCGCTTCCTGCCTCTCGCGGAAGAACGTCTTGTAGTCCATCGGTTCCTGATCCGGATGCTTCTCCAGCATGTGCCGGACGTAGTTGTCGTAATCAGGAATCCCACAGCACAGCCGTGCGGTCTGCACCAGGCGCCGCCAGATGCGGCGGTGCGTCTGGTACTGGCCGACGGGAACCAGTTGCGTGCTCATTACAGATCCACCATTTCGTGCGGCTTCAGCGCCACGTACGGGGTCTCGCGGTCGCTGCGCTGCGGATTGCGGCGGGCCGCCAGGATGGTCTTGATCGAGTACACCAGCACCGCACCCACCACCAGCAGGAACAGCGCGGTCAGGCTGGTGTTGACGTAGGCATTGACCACGATCTGCTGCATCTGCGCCACCGACTTGGCGGGTGCGGTGATCGTGTCGCTGGCGATTGCCGCCTGGTACTTGTGCGCCTGGGCCAGGAAGCCCTGCGCCGGGTTGCTGTCGAAGATCTTGATGAAGCCGGCGTAGGTGGTGCAGATCAGCAGCCACACGGCCGGAACCGCGGTCACCCACGCGTAGCGGTCACGCTTCATCTTGAACAGCACCACCGTGCCCAGCATCAGCGCGATACCGGCCAGCATCTGGTTGGAGATGCCGAACAGCGGCCACAGCGTCTGGATGCCGCCGAACGGATCGACCACGCCGGTGTACAGCAGGTAACCCCACAGCGCCACGCAGCCGGCAGTGCCGATGATGTTGGCCGTCCACGACTCGGTCTTCTTCAGCGCCGGGATGAAGTTGCCCAGCAGGTCCTGCAGCATGAAGCGACCGGCACGGGTACCGGCATCGACCGCGGTCAGGATGAACAGCGCTTCGAACAGGATCGCGAAGTGGTACCAGAAGGCCATCATCGCGTCGCTGCTGCTCGGGATCGCTTCGTGCAGGATCTGCGCGATACCCACCGCCAGCGTCGGTGCGCCACCGGCGCGATGCAGGATGGTCGGTTCACCGATGGCCGCCGCCGTGGCGGTCAGCTGTTCCGGGCTGATGGTGAAGCCCCAGGTGTTGGTGATGAAGTGCGCCGCCGAGGCCGCATCGGCACCGATCACCGCCGCCGGGCTGTTCATCGCGAAGTAGATGCCCGGATCGATGATCGAGGCGGCCACCAGCGCCATCACTGCCACGAACGATTCCATCAGCATGCCGCCGTAGCCGATGTAGCGCATGTGCGATTCATTGGCGAGCAGCTTGGGCGTGGTGCCCGAGGAGATCAGGGCATGGAAGCCGGACACCGCGCCGCAGGCGATGGTGATGAACAGGAACGGGAACATGCCGCCCTTCCACACCGGGCCGTCGCCGCTGGCGGCGAACTGGGTCAGCGCCGGCATCTTCAGTTCTGGCATGACCACCAGGATGCCGATGGCCAGGGCGATGATCGTGCCGATCTTCAGGAAGGTGGACAGGTAGTCGCGCGGGGCCAGCAGCAGCCACACCGGCAGCACCGACGCGACAAAGCCGTAACCGATCAGCATCCAGGTGATCTGGGTGCCGGTGAAGGTGAACGCCGGGCCCCAGGTCGGGTCTGCCGCCACCTTGCCGCCGAACCAGATCGCGGCCAGCAGCAGGATCAGGCCGACCACCGAAATCTCACCGATCTTGCCGGGGCGGATGTAGCGCATGTACACGCCCATCAGGATCGCGATGGGCATCGTCGCGATCACCGTGAACATGCCCCAGGGGCTTTCGGCCAGCGCCTTGACCACCACCATCGCCAGCACCGCCAGGATGATGATCATGATCAGGAAGGCGCCGAACAGGGCGATGGTGCCGGGCACCTGGCCCATTTCCTCTCGCACAAGGTCACCCAGCGAACGGCCGTTGCGGCGGCTGGACAGGAACAGGACCACGAAGTCCTGCACCGCGCCGGCCAGCACCACGCCCACCACCAGCCACAGCAGGCCGGGCAGGTAGCCCATCTGCGCGGCCAGCACCGGGCCGACCAGCGGGCCTGCACCGGCGATGGCGGCGAAGTGGTGGCCGAACAGCACGTGCTTGTTGGTCGGGACGTAGTCCAGGCCATCGTTGTTGATCACCGCCGGGGTGGCCCGGGTCGGATCGAGCTGCATCACCTTGTCGGCGATGAACAGGCTGTAGAAGCGGTAGGCCACCAGGTACAGCGATACCGCAGCGACCACGATCCACAATGCGTTGATGTGCTCGCCGCGGCGCAGGGCCACGGTGCCCAGACAGAATGCGCCGAGCAGGGCGAGGGCCGCCCAGCCTATTTTGGAAAACCCTTTCATGAGGTGCTCTCTCCCGGAAAGATGTTCAAAGGGTCCCGCGTGACCTGTGCACGGTCAATCGGTACGGAACCTTTCTGCGGTAGTACTTTGGTCGAACACAACGCAGGCGCCGCCGCGCGGCGGACATGACGCGCGGCGAACACCAGCGATGGAACAATCGGTTGCGGCGCCGCCCATTGGCGTTGCGGCGTGCGGCGTCCATCTTCACTGGCATCCATCCAACAGGAGTCGCCATGAGCCTTCCCGAACCGGTCCGCGTGCAGCGCACCATCCGTGGCATGCCCACCTCCGACGGTGCCGGCGTGCGGCTGACCCGTGTCATCGGCGGCCCGTCGCTGCCCGACCTCGATCCGTTCCTGCTGCTGGACGAATTCGGTACCGACCGTGCCGAGGACTACATCGCCGGCTTCCCGGAGCACCCGCACCGTGGCTTCGAGACCGTCACCTACATGCTGGACGGGCGCATGCGCCATCGCGACAACCACGGCAACGAAGGCCTGCTGACCCCGGGCAGCGTGCAGTGGATGACCGCTGGCCGCGGCCTGGTCCATTCGGAAATGCCGGAACAGGAAAGCGGGCAGATGCGCGGTTTCCAGCTGTGGGTGAACCTGCCGGCGCGCGACAAGATGACCGACCCGAAGTACCAGGAGTTCGCGCCCGAGCGCATTCCGGTGGTGCAGCCGGCCGAGGGCGTGCAGGTGAAAGTGATCGCCGGCAGCGTCGACGGCACCGTCGGCCCGATCGCGCAGCCGGCCACCGATCCGCTGTACCTGGACATCAGCCTGGACGCGGACCGCGCCTGGACCTATACGCTGCCGGAAGGGCACAACGCCTTCGCCTACGTGTTCGAGGGTGGGGTGACGGTGGGTGAGCAGGACGCCGCGCGCGACGTGGCCCGCCAGGAACTGGCGGTGCTGGGCGGCGGCGAGCAGCTGCACCTGTCGGCCGGGCGCGAAGGCGCACGGTTGATCCTGGTGGCGGGTCGCCCGCTGCGCGAGCCGGTCATGCGCCATGGCCCGTTCGTGATGAACACCCGGCAGGAACTGATGCAGGCCTTCGTCGATTTCCAGGAAGGCCGCTTCTGAGGGGTAGCGGGGGGGGCCCCCCCCCCCCCGGGAACGACACCGCCGCCCCCACCCCCCAACACCGGCCGGCGCAGCGCCCCCGACCAAGAGGGAGCATAGAGCGCACGGGACC
>NZ_JBRRCR010000157.1:0-3916 GCF_056759115.1 Stenotrophomonas sp. STEN087
CGGTTTGTGGGTCCGTGCGGGGGGCTCGGCGCCGGGGCCGCCCCACCCGGCCCCCCGGCCGCCCCCGCGGGCCGGCCACTACCGAACTGTCCACGCCATGCGTGGATGACACACCTGCCCACCTAAAGTCCCCACCAACGGGGCCGATATCGAGCCTGACACCGGGACTTCCGGCAGACCAGGACCCTCGATGAACGACAAGACCAGCTCCACCGCCAGCGCCGGTGGCGAATTCCTCAGCTTCACCCTCGGCGCCGAGCACTACGGCGTGGACATCCTCAAGGTGCAGGAAATCCGTGGCTACGACGCGGTCACCCGCGTGCCGGACGCACCGGACTACATCAAGGGCGTCATCAACCTGCGCGGCACCATCGTTCCGGTCATCGACCTGCGCCTGAAGCTGCGCCTGGAAAACGCGACCTACGACGCCTTCACCGTGATGATCGTGCTGAACGTGGATGACCGCGTGGTCGGCATCGTCGTCGACAGCGTGTCCGACGTGATCCCGCTGTCGGGCGATCAGATCCGCCCCACCCCGGAATTCGGCGCCGCCGTCGATACCCGCTTCATTTCCGGCATCGGCACGCAGGACGACCGCATGCTGATCCTGCTGGACATCGAAACCCTGCTGGACAGCGCCGACATGGGCCAGGCCAGCCTGGTCGAAGACGCCGCGGCCTGAGCAGGCGGACTTCCCTCACGTTTCTGTAACCGAGCCCTTCAGTTCCCCGCGGCAGTGCCGATAGGGGGACAGGAACCCGGTCGCGCAGGAGCGCGCAGAACCGGATCGACCATCACAATCCCCGGAGAATCACCCCGATGAAGTCCCTGCTTGCGTTCGTTTCGGCTGCCGTCCTGGCCACCACTGCTTCTTCCGCTTTCGCACAGTCGGCCGACATGATCCCGCCGGAAATGGCCCCGCGCTCGGTCGGCAAGGACGGCATGGTCTGCGGCAAGGTCGAGAAGGCACGCTTCGCGGAAGGTTCCGAAGGCCAGCCGACCTTCCTGTACATGGGCGGCGCCTTCCCGCGCCACACCTTCTCGGCCCGCATCGCCGGCGAGAACCGCGGCAAGTTCAACTTCCCGCTGGAAAGCCTGGAAGGCAAGACCGTCTGCGTGCTGGGCAAGATCCAGCGCGATGCCTCGCGCGCTGAAATCGAAGTCAGCTCGCCGGCAAGCCTGAAGCTGGCCAACATCAAGTAATCCGCTGTCCATCACCACGCCGGCCCCTCGCCGGCGTGGTCTGCTGCAACCGGGCAAGACGCCCGGACGCGTCTGCCTTAGGAGATCGCAACGCCCATGCCGTGGATCAACAACCTCAAACTGATGCCGAAGCTGCTGTTGACGTTCGGCGTCATCCTGCTGGTGATGCTGCTGCAGGGCATCGTCGCCTATCGTGGCCTGCATTCGCTGAACAACGTCACCACCGAGCTGGCGGGCTCGCGGATGGAAAGCATCCGCATGGCCGGCGAAATGCGCGGCATGATCGGTGAGATCCGCAACTCCGAGTACCAGCAGCTGGTCCGCGCCAGCGCCGAGGTCAAGGCCGACGCCCACGCACGCGTGGCTGAGCTGCGCACCAACCTGGACAAGGCGATCAAGGAATACCCGACCCTGATCGACAACCCGCAGCAGAAGAAGCTGTTCGACGCCTTCGCCAAGGACTGGAAGGATGCCGTCGCCTCCTACGACAGCGTCAACGAGATGCTGGAGCTGGAGCTGCCCGACGACGCCATCGATACCTTCGTCGGCGAGACCCGCACCAAGCACCGCAAGGCCACTGCCTCGCTCGAATCGCTGATCGCCGAAGACAACCGCCTGTCCCGCGCCGCGCGCGAGGAGGCCTCCTCCACCTATTCCGCATCGGCCACGCTGATGGTGATCGCCCTGTTCGGCGGCGCCGCGCTGGGCCTGGTGCTGGTGTGGCTGTTCGCCCGTGCCCTGGTCGGCAGCGTGCGTGGCGCCGTTTCGGTCGCCAACGACGTCGCCGGCGGCAAGCTCGACGGCCATATCGATGTCAGCCGCCAGGACGAAGTGGGCGAACTGATGCAGGCCATGCAGCGCATGCAGCGCGACCTGCGCGAGCGCATCGAGACCGATGCCGCCGTGGCCCGCGAGAACCTGCGCATCCGTACCGCCCTGGATTACAGCTCCACCGGCGTGTACCTGACCGACCCGAACAACACCATCGTCTACAGCAACCGCGCCCTGCAGCAGACCCTGGTCCAGTACCAGGACGACGTGCGCCGCGACCTGCCGGACTTCGACGCGCAGGCGTCGCTGGTCGGCAAGCCGGTGACCGTGCTGGAACACCGTGGCGAGATGGACACCACCCTGGTGGCCAACCTGAAGGCCCACGGCGTCGCCCGCCGCCCGATGCAGTATGGCGATGCGCAGTTCGCCCAGGTCGCCTCGACCATCCGCAACGAAGCCGGTGACACCGTCGGCTACGTGGTGGAATGGCGCGACCGCACCCAAGAAGCGCAGGTCGAAGCCGAAGTGGCCCGCGTCATCGCCCAGGCTGCCGCCGGCGACCTGTCCGGCCGCATCGATGCCAACGGCAAGGAAGGCTTCTTCCTGCAGCTGGCCCAGCAGATCAACGGCCTGCTGGACGCCAACGCCGGCAGCATCGAGCAGATCTCCGGCCTGCTGGCTGCGCTGTCGCAGGGTGACCTGACCGTGCGCATGCACGGCGATTACCAGGGCGTGTTCGCCCGCATGCGTGACGATGCCAATGCCACCGCCGCGCAGCTGAGCGAGATCGTCACCCGCATCAAGCAGTCCAGCCGCGCGATCAACTCGGCCGCCGGTGAGATCGCCTCGGGCAACAGCGATCTGTCGCGCCGCACCGAGCAGCAGGCTGCCAACCTGGAAGAAACCGCCGCCTCGATGGAAGAGCTGACCTCGACCGTTCGCCAGAACGCCGAGCACGCCCGCCAGGCCAACCAGCTGGCCATCGGTGCACACGGTGTCGCATCGCAGGGCGGCGACGTGGTCGGCCAGGTGGTCACCACCATGTCGGCCATCCAGGCGTCCTCCAAGAAGATCGCCGAAATCATCTCGGTCATCGACGGCATCGCCTTCCAGACCAACATCCTGGCGCTGAACGCCGCAGTGGAAGCCGCGCGTGCCGGTGAACAGGGCCGCGGTTTCGCCGTGGTCGCCAGCGAAGTGCGCACCCTGGCACAGCGCTCGGCCGCTGCAGCGAAGGAGATCAAGGGTCTGATCGACGATTCGGTCGGCAAGGTCAACGATGGCTCGGCTCTGGTGCACAAGGCCGGCGCGACCATGGGCGAGATCGTCGCCTCGGTGCAGCGCGTGACCGACATCATGGCGGAGATCTCCGCCGCCTCGCAGGAACAGTCGGCCGGCATCGAGCAGGTCAACCAGACCGTGGTGCAGATGGACGAGACCACCCAGCAGAATGCTGCGCTGGTGGAAGAAGCCACCGCTGCCGCGCGGGCGATGGAAGAACAGGCCGGCCACCTGAGCGAGGCTGTGTCGATCTTCGTGGTGGACGAAGCCGAGACCGTGGTCGCCCCGCGCGCCCCGGCCCCGCGCGCCTCCGCCCCGGCGCCGGCACCGGCTGCACCGCCGGCACCGGCTGCACCGCCGGCACGTCGCAGCACCGGCGGTCGCCCGATGGCTGCCGAGCTGGCGGACGGAGACTGGCAGGAGTTCTGATTCCTGCTGCCGCAGGCTTCGAAGACGCCCTGGCCCCGTGCCGGGGCGTTTTCGTTTCCGGGGTTCCTGGGTTCCCGGGTCAACAACCAACGGCGAAGCCCCTCGGGGTGGGCGCGCTTTGTACTGGAATTTTGTGGGTTGGCCGGGCGGGTGGATTGCGCGGGGGACGCTGCAAGTACGTCCATGTAAGCTCGGTCGCCGCATCCATGCGGCTCACGCCCCCGCGCAGCCC
>NZ_JBRRCR010000158.1:0-3548 GCF_056759115.1 Stenotrophomonas sp. STEN087
GGCGGCGCGGCGCCGCGGCCCCGCACCTGCGCGCCGCCGATTTCACCCCCCCGGCCGTGGCTCTCGCCCGAACATAGCGCCCCGCCCCCCCTCGCCCCCTACTCTACAAGAGCCAAAACCAAAGCAGCCGAGCATGGGCTCGGCTCTACAGATTCAGGCCCGGCACACCGGCGGGCGGGCGCCCATCCACTGCGCGGCACCGGGCCGCAGCACGATCACTTCCCCATCCTGCCCCTGCAGGTAACGCACACGAATCCGCGTGCGCTCACGGGTGATCGAAAACAGCGCCGGCGCTCCCGCAGCCTCGGCCGCAACCGTGGTGCCGCTTTCCTCGCGCAGTACCAGCACCTGCGGTGGCAGCCCCTCGCCTTCGAAGGGCTGCCAGAGCACGGCCGTGCCGCCGCCGTAGGCGATGAAGGACAGCTCCGCGCCCAGCAGGTCACCCGATTGCGGGTGCACGCAGACGTTGGAATAGCTGCCCTGCCAACCCGATGCGGACACCGGGTTGGCAACCGCAAGGCCCGTGCACAGCAGCGCGGCCCACATCAGTGCCCTGGACATCCCTGTCACTCCTCGGCCCATGGTCTGGTGTTGGTGATGGGCGAACTCTACTTCGCCGAGACCCGCCAGACCACATCGCCCACATCGTCGGCCACCAGCAGCGCGCCGTCGGCGTCCATCGCCATGCCTACCGGGGCGCCCATCAGGGTCTTTTCATCCTTGGAGGTGAAGCCGCTGACCACCGGCTCCGGGCGGCCGGTCGGCTTGCCGTCCTTGAACGCGACGTAGACCACTTCATAGCCGCTCAGCGGCGAACGGTCCCAGCTGCCGTGTTCGCCGATGAACGCGCCGCCGTGGTACTTCGCCGGCAATGCCTGCGCGGTGTAGAACATCAGGCCCAGCGGCGCCACGTGCGAGCCGATGGCGTAGTCGGGCACGATGGCCTTGGCCACCAGGTCCGGCCGCTGCGGCTGTACGCGCTCATCCACGTGCTGGCCGTAGTAGCTGTAGGGCCAGCCGTAGAAGCCGTCTTCCTTCACCGAGGTGAGGTAGTCGGGCACCAGATCGGCGCCGATCTCGTCGCGCTCGTTGGCGACCGCCCACAGCTTGCCGGTGCTCGGCTCCAGGTCCAGGCCGGTGGGGTTGCGGATGCCCGACGCGTAGATGCGGCTGCCACGGGTGGCCACGTCCACTTCCAGCACCACCGCGCGGCGGTATTCGACGGCCAGGCCGTTCTCGGTGATGTTGCTGTTGGAGCCCACGCCCACGTACAGCTTGCTGCCATCGGCGCTCGCGCGCAGATCCTTGGTCCAGTGGTGGTTGATGGTGCTGGGCAGGTCGGTGAACTCGCGGCCCTTGTCGGTCATGCGGGTTTCGCCGGGCACATAGTGGTACTGCATGATGTTGCCGGTGTTGGCCACGTACAGCGTGTCACCGATGAGCTGGATGCCGAACGGCGAATGCAGGCCTTCGATGTAGACGTGCTGGGTCCAGGTATCGGTGCCCGGCGTACGGCGCAGCAGGGTGACCCGGTTGCCGCCCTTGCCGGCCTTGCCCGACCGCGCCTTCACCTTGCCGGCGATCCACTGCTTGGGCGTGGTGACCGGTTCTTCGCCGGGGCCGTTGCCTTCCACCACCAGCACATCGCCGTTGGGCAGGGTGAGCAGGCGGCGCGGGTGCTGCAGGTTGGCGGCGATGCGCTCGATCTTCAGGCCTTCGGCCACGGTGGGCGCCTGGCCGTCGGCCCAACCCACGCCCTTGGGCACCTGCATGGGCGGCATGAGGAAGTTGGCCGGCTTGGGCAGCGGCGGCTGCGCACCGGACTGGTCGGCCGGGTGGTATTCGGCCTTGCCCGCGCAGGCGGCCAGCATCACCGAGAGCGAGAGGATGCCCAGCGTGGGCAGGATGCGATCAGCCATGACGACCTCCGTGCAGCACCGGCAGCTGCAGCGACAGCAGGATGAAACCGATGGCGATCAGACCCACGGTCAACGCGGAAAGAATGGTGCCCGGCACGGCCACCGCGTAGGCATCGCGGCTGTGCACGAAGGCGTTCCAGATGGCCAGCACGATGGCGACCAGGTTGAGCAGGAAATCCACGCGGTCCAGGCCGGTGGCGGTGCCGTTGCGGCGCCAGACCGCGAACAGGTTGATCAGCCGCGGGATGATGGCGATGAGCAGGCCGAAGGTGATCAACCAGGCGGCCGCCTTGCCCCACATCACCTCGGCGGTGTTGAGGTAGAGGATGTCGAAGATGAGGGCGCCGACGAAGAAGCCGAACGGTATCGGATTCAACAGGCTGAAAAGCGTGGTGCCCAAGCCGCGATGGGCCTGGGCGACGGGGTTGACCATGGTCGTGCTCCGGAGAGGAAGAGGGTACACGGCCGTAGTAGCACAGCCGGCGGGGAGGTCGCGCGATGATGGTCGATGGGAGTGCCGCCGGGCTTGGATGGATGTGCCACGGTCGGGATGTGCCGACCAACGGTCGGCACCCACCAGGATGGGAGATGCCGGGATCAATTGCCCGGATGGACGTGCCAACCAAGGTTGGCATCTACCAGTAGATCCACGCCATGCGTGGATGGATGTGCCGACCAACCGGCGGCATCCGCCAATCGTGGCATCACCGATCAGACCGGCAGCAGACTTCCGTCTTCACTGCGTTCGAAGGCGGTACCCGCTGGCGCGTCGACCACTGCCAGGACGGCACGATCGTAGTTGGCGATGGTGTTCACGTTGTACACGCCAGAGTTTCCCGGTTCGTCCAGGTACTCCTCGGTCTCGTCGCCGGCCAGAAAGCGCCAGCCACTGTCCACGTCGTTGTCGGGCTCCTCGCGATAGCAGTAGCCCACGGGCTGGCCGTCAACGGTGATGCGATCGGTAGCGATGCACGCGCCATAGCCTTCCAGCAGCGGGCTGATCTGATCTGCGGTGAGACGGAATTGTTTCGGCTTCATCGTGCCTCCTCAGGGGACGTAGACCAGATGCAGGGTGTACTCGAAACCGGCTTCCGTTTCGATGATATCCACGTCCATTACCAGGTCACTTCGCCCTTCCGCGGCCGTATGCAGGTCGACCAGGACCTTCCAGCGCTCGCCGTACCACTGGCTGACCGAGGTTTCCCAGGCGGCCTCGGGGAGCGGCACCAGGGTTTCGCCGTAGTCCTCGAGGATGCCGGTGATGACATCCCAGGTGTCGGCGCTGCATGTGGGCACGTTCGCGGCCTGTGGCGCGCGGCCGGCGGCAATCTCGTTGGCCATCCAGGCCAGGGTGGGACGGAAGGCCTCGTCCACGGGGGTTTCGGTGTCCGGGTCTTTCCTGACCATCGGTCTTCCTTGAGCAAAGGGCCGCGAGACTTGGCCCATGCATGATGGCATGGGAGAGGTATGCCGAGCCCGGAGGGATGTGCCAACCAAGGTTGGCATCTACCAGTAGATCCACGCCATGCGTGGATGGAGGGATGTGCCGCCCCACCGGGGGCCCCCCCCATGGCCATGGTCCGGGGGGCCGCCCGATTGGCCCGCCGCGCGGCGGGCCCCCCCCCCCCG
>NZ_JBRRCR010000159.1:0-3511 GCF_056759115.1 Stenotrophomonas sp. STEN087
GGGGGGGTGGGTCCGGTGGGGGGGGTGGGAGGGGCATGGATGCCGCGACCAAGCCCCCATGGACGGGTTTACGGCGTCCCCCTCAACCGGACCCACCCCGCCATCCCACGGAAAGCCAGCTTTTGACGTTGACGTTGCCGTGGCTTGAAGCAGGTGCAGGGCTGCAAGCCCTGCCATGACACCCCCTCCCTATACAGGTAAGTGCAGGTCACAGGATGAGCAGACGCCTTGTTGCTGCCATCGAACAGGTCCACATTCCTGTCCAGGACACGGGCCGCCGGCCCGTTGTCGAGACAACAGGAGACCTGCATGTCCGCTGCCCCCACCACCGCCATCTCCCGCGATCCGGCCACCGGCCAGCAGATCGCCAGCCACCCCTTCGCCACTGCCGCTGAACTGGAAGACTTCCTTAAGCGCGGCCAGGCCGGCTTCGCCGCCTGGAGCGCGCAGTCGCTGGACGCGCGCGCTGCCGTGCTGCGTGTAATGGCCGACGTCCTGCGCCGTGACCGCGAGCCGCTCGCCGCGATGGCTACCGCCGAGATGGGCAAGGTCCACGCCGAATCGCTGGCCGAGATCGAGAAGTGCGCGCTGCTGTGCGACTGGTACGCCGAAAACGGTGCGCAGTTCCTGCGCGATGAGCCCACCCAGGTGCCCGATGACAAGGCCTACGTGTCCTACCTGCCGCTGGGCGTGGTGCTGGGCATCATGCCGTGGAACTTCCCGTACTGGCAGGTGATGCGCGCAGCGGTGCCGATCCTGATGGGCGGCAACGGCTTCCTGCTGAAGCCGGCCGAGAACATCGTCGGTACCGCGCAGCTGCTCGATGCCGCCTGGCGCGAAGCCGGCCTGCCGGACGGCACTTTCATCGCCGCCAACATCAGCCGCGAGGGCACCAGTGCCGCCATCGCCGATGACCGCATCGCCGCCGTCACCCTCACTGGCAGCGTCGCCGCCGGTCGCAGCATCGCCGCCCAGGCCGGGCAGGCGCTGAAGAAGGTGGTGCTGGAATTGGGCGGCTCCGACCCCTTCATCGTGCTGGCCGACGCCGACCTTGATGCGGCCGTCGATGCGGCCGTGGCCTCGCGCTTCCAGAACACCGGGCAGGTCTGCATCGCCGGCAAGCGCATCATCGTCGAAGAGGCGGTCTACGAGCGTTTCGTGGCGCAGTTCTGCCAGAAGGTGCAGGCGCTGACCATCGGTGATGGCCGCGAAGCCGGCAACCGCATCGGCCCGATGGCTCGCCAGGACCTGCTCGAGCAGCTCGACGCGCAGGTGCTTGCTTCGGTCGATGCTGGCGCGCAGCTGCTGGTCGGCGGCCATCAGCTGGATCGCCCGGGCAGCTTCTACGCACCCACCGTCCTGGCCGGGGTGGAGCCGGGCATGCAGGCCTTCGATACCGAGACCTTCGGGCCGGTGGCCTCGATCAGCCGCGCCCGCGACGCCGACCACGCAGTGGAGCTGGCCAACCAGAGCGAATTCGGCCTCAGTGGCAACCTGTGGACCGGCAACCATGAACGCGCCATGCAGCTGGCACGCCGGCTGCAGACCGGCGGCGTGTTCGTCAACGGTTTCTCGGCCTCCGACCCGCGCGTGCCGATCGGCGGCGTGAAGAAGAGCGGCTTCGGCCGTGAGCTCTCGCACTTTGGCATCCGTGAATTCGTCAATGCGCAGACGGTGTGGTTCGACAAGCGTTGACGCGCGGCTTCCACCCTCTCTGCAACGATCCATCATCAGTCCAGCGAAAAGGACGGCATTCCAATGTCCAAGGGTTCAGATCTGCTTGTCGCCGCACTTGAGAACGAAGGCGTCGAGCGCATTTTCGGTATTCCCGGCGAAGAAAACCTCGACGTGGTCGAGTCGCTGCGCCATTCCAGCATCGAGCTCGTCATCACCCGCCACGAGCAGGCGGCGGTGTTCATGGCCGCCACCTACGGCCGCCTGACCGGCAAGCCGGGCGTGTGCCTGGCCACCCTTGGCCCGGGCGCGCTGAACTTCACCACCGGCGCGGCCTATGCGCTGCTGGGGGCATGGCCGGTCATCATGATCACCGGCCAGAAGGGCATCGTTGCCAGCAAGCAGGCGCGCTTCCAGATCGTGGACATCGTCAGCACGATGAAGCCGCTGACCAAGCTGGCCCGGCAGATCGTCTCGGCACGCACCATCCCGACCATCGTCCGCGAGGCCTTCCGCGTGGCCCAGGAGGAGCGCCCGGGCCCGGTGCTGCTGGAGCTGCCCGAGGACATCGCCGCCACCGAGGTGGAGGGCGTTTCCCTCATTCCCACCCACGCGGTGGACCGGCCGATTGCCAGCCCGGAGGCGCTGGACCGCGCGGCGGAGATCATCCGCGGTGCCGAGCGGCCGCTGCTGATGATCGCCTCGGCGGCATCGCGCCCGCAGTCCAGCGAAGCGCTGTCGGTCTTCGTGCAGCGCGCCGGCATCCCGTTCTTCACCACGCAGATGGGCAAGGGCGCGGTGGCGGGTGGCTCGGGCCTGTACATGGGTACTGCGGCGCTGACCGAGCGCGACTACGTGCACATGGCCATCGACCAGGCCGACGTGATCGTGACCATCGGCCACGAAGTGACCGAGAAGCCGCCCTTCGTGATGCGCCCGGGTGGCCCGACCGTCATCCATATCGGCTATTCGCAGGCCGCGGTGGAGCAGGTGTATTTCCCGCAGGTGGAGGTGATCGGCGATATCGGCCGCTCGCTGACCCAGCTGGCCGACCGCATCGAAGGCGCCGTGGCGCATGCCGATGCGCTGCTGCCGCTGCGCGCGACCATCCTCGAGCACCTTGCCGACCGTGCCGAGGAAGCGGGCTTCACCCCGCAGCGACTGGTACATGACGTGCGCCAGGTGATGCCGCCGGACGGCATCGTGGCGCTGGACAACGGCATGTACAAGATCTGGTTTGCCCGCAATTACCGCACCCAGGTGGCCAATACGCTGCTGCTGGACAACGCGCTGGCGACGATGGGCGCGGGCCTGCCGTCGGCGATCATGGCCTCGATCCTGTATCCCGAGCGGCGGGTGCTGGCGGTCTGTGGCGATGGCGGCTTCATGATGAACAGCCAGGAGCTGGAGACGGCGCGGCGGCTGGGGCTGAACCTGGTGGTGCTGATCCTCAACGACGGCGCCTACGGGATGATCCGCTGGAAGCAGGCGGTGGATGGCTTCACCGATTACGGCATGACCTTCAGCAACCCGGATTTCGTGAAGTACGCCGAGGCCTATGGCTGCAAGGGCCATGAGGTGACCGCCATCGAGCAGTTCATCCCGACCCTGGAGGCGGCGTTCAACGAGGGCGGGGTGCACCTGGTCTCGGTGCCGGTGGACTACTCGGAGAACCAGCGGGTGCTGGTGGAGGAACTGCGGCAGGCGTTCCCCGGGAACGGGTGAAGTGGCGCCGGGCCCCGCCCGGCGGATTACAGGCGCCTGACCCCCGGGGAATGCCCCGCGCTAACGGCTCCCGCGGGGCGCGGGCCGGGGGGGTTTGGTATGCTGGCCCCCC
>NZ_JBRRCR010000160.1:0-2999 GCF_056759115.1 Stenotrophomonas sp. STEN087
CGGCAAGACCGGGGTTGGGCGTCCTGCCCAACCCGCCCGAGGCATGCCTCGGGCCCATGCCGCTCACACCCCCTCAACCGGACCCACCCCGCCTTCGACAGTTTCCCGCGAGCTGTTGGAACCTGCTGCTGATGGTGGGTGCCGACCGTTGGTCGGCACGGGGTCGGATCCGTTTTCCACCGGAAAACGGCTCTGACCCCGTGTTTGAACGGGTCTTTAAACGGGAAACATTCCGTTGCCATGACGTAACGCGGCCGTTCCGTGCGCGGGTGTACTCTGCTTCCATGATGGCCACGACAGTCGGGCAACAACAGCTGGTCGCCGCGCGTGCTGCGTTCGCGGAAGGCGATGTGCAGTCCTTGGCGGTGTTGCCGCTGCCGCTGCAGCACTCCTGGCAGCGTTCGCGTGCGGCCGGTATGCAGCCGGGGCAGGAGCCTTACTACCCGCCGCTGCAGGGCGATGGCCTGCGCCTGCGCGATCCCGAAGATCGCCGGCTCGCGCGCTGCGTGCAGCCCGAACTGGAACAGCTGTGGGCCGCCTTCGGTGGGCGGGGTTGGACGATGTTCTGCGCCAACCGCGAGGGACTCGTCATCGCCCAGCAGGCGCATGGCCTGGAGGATGCGCCGCTGCTGCGGCCGATCCAGGTCGGGCGGCGGCTGGGCGAGGCCGAGATCGGCACCACGGCGCCAGCGGTCAGCCTGGCCGATGACGTGCCCGCGCTGGTGCGTGGCAACGAACATTACCTGCAGCGCTTCGCACCGGTGTTCTGCCTGAGCGAACCGTTGCACGACCTCGATGGCCAGGTCTGCGGGGCGGTCGACATCACCGGGCTGGGCGAACGTGATCCGGCGCTGCTGCAGGGCTACTTCCGGCAGGCCGCGCTGGCCAGCGAGAACCGGTTGTTCCAGGGTCTGAGCGATGTGCACCTGCTGGCCGTGCAGCACGATCCGCGCTGGCTGGCCACGCCGCTGCAGGGGCTTCTGGCGGTGCAGGATGATGGGCAGCTGCGCGCCGCCAACCGCGTGGCACGCCGCCTGCTGGGCCTGCCGCGCCGCGGGCCGTTGCCGCTGCTGTCGATGGAGACGGTGTTTGCCGGTGCCAGTGCGGCGCAACGGCGTCGGCTGCTGCAACCGGGGCCTGCGCACAGGGTGCGGCTGGGCGAGGGCAGCGCGCTGTTCCTGCAGCACCTGCGCGCACCGCGTGCGCCCCGCACGCGGGTGGCGGCAGCACCGATGGCCGTGGCCGACGTGCCATTGCGGCAGCAGCAGCGCGAAGCCGCACGGCGTGCGGCGCAGGCGGCCGAAGGCAATCTCAGCCTGGCCGCCCGCCAGTTGGGTATCTCGCGCACCACGCTGTACAAGCTGCTGCGCGATTAAGCGGGCCGTCCGCCGGGCGTGACCCGGCGGCGGCATCCATCAGTCGCGGAAGTTGTTGAACTGCAGCGGCAGCTCGAACTTGCCGGCCTTCAGCACCGCGATGGCGTCCTGCAGGTCGTCGCGCTTCTTGCCCTGCACGCGCAGCTTGTCGCCGTTGATCTGGCTTTCCACCTTCAGCTTCGCTTCCTTCAGCGCAGCGGCGATCTTCTTGGCGATCTTCTGCTCGATGCCCTGCTTGACGGTGATCTTCTGCCGGGCCTGGGCCAGGTTGGTCTCGATGTCGCCGAACTCCAGGCTCAGCACGTCGATGCCGCGCGCGGCCAGGCGGGCGCGCAGGATGTCGTTCATCTGCTTGAGCTGGAACTCGGTCGGTGCGGACTGGTTGATGACATCGCCCTCGCGCTCGAACTTGGCTTCCACGCCCTTGAAGTCGAAGCGGGTGGCCAGTTCGCGGTTGGCCTGGTCGATGGCGTTGGTCAGTTCGTGGGTGTCGACTTCGGACACGACGTCGAAGGAAGGCATGGGCGTGGCTCCGCGGAATTCAGTGGCCACCATTCTATCGCGGCACCCGTGCCCGGCGCCCGGCGCCCGGCGGGGCACGCTGTCGGCGATAATGGGCCATGAACGCGCAACGCTCCCCTTCGCGCGCGGTGACCTGGATGGTCGCCGCCGTGGCCTGCTTCTCGCTGATGGACGCCGGCATGAAACAGCTGTCGGCCAGCTACCCCTCGCTGGAAGTCACCTTCCTGCGTGGCGCAGCCTCGCTGCCCTTCGTGCTGGTCTGGGTGCTGGCCAGTGCCGGCCCGCGCTCGCTCATCCCGCGCCGCTGGGGCCTGCACCTGCTGCGCGGCGGCCTGGGCATGGCGATGATCGGCTGCTTCGTCTACGCGTTGCGCGACCTGCCGCTGTCCACTGCCTACAGCATCTACTTCGTGGCCCCGCTGCTGATCGCGGCGCTGTCGGTGCCGCTGCTGGGCGAGCGGGTCGGGCCGCGGCGCTGGGTCGCCATCGGCGTCGGCCTGCTGGGCGTGGTCGTGGTGCTGCGGCCGGGCGTGGATGGCTTCATTTCCATCCCCGGCCTGATGGTGCTGGCCGCCGCCACCGCCTACGCCATCGCCGCCATCACGGTCAGCCTGCTGACCCGCACCGATACCTCGCAGTCGATGGTGGTCTGGTTCCTGGTCATCATGGCCATCGGTGCCGGCCTGCTGGCCTTGCCGGGCTGGGTGCCGCTGCAGCTGGCGCATGCGCCGCTGATCGCCGGCATGGGCCTGGCCGGGGCGCTGGGCCAGATCGCCCTGACCCGCGCCTTCCAGCTGGGCGAGGCGTCGATGATCGCGCCGCTGGAGTACAGCGGCCTGGTCTGGGTGATCGGCTGGGACCTGGCCTTCTGGGGCCAGCTGCCGGACGGCTACACCTGGGCCGGCGCGGCGATCATCGTGGCCTCGGGCCTGTACCTGCTGCACCGCGAGCGCCTGAACCGGGTTGAGCCGCCGAAGCCGCTGGATCATCCCTGACGCGACGGGATGGGACTGGATGGGGTGCGCCGCCCCGGGGGGGGGACGGCCCCCGGGGCGGGGGCCCCCGGGGGGGGGGTCCCCCCCGGCCAGGCCCCGGGCCCCC
>NZ_JBRRCR010000161.1:0-2932 GCF_056759115.1 Stenotrophomonas sp. STEN087
GGGGGGGCCCCCGCCGGCCCAGGCCGGGGGCCTTCCGGCGGGGGCCCCCCCCCCCGGCCCCCGGCCGCGCGCCGCGCGCCCCGGGCCGGCCCCGCCGCTACCGGAGCGTGGGCGTTCATGGCATCGGACATAGGCCGCGCTTCGCGCTCGCCGGGCAGGGCCCGGCGCTACCGTCTGGTGTCAAACGGCTTCATCATCGCGCGGCGCCGCGCGGCAGGAGCGTACCCGGGCAAGGGCATCGCCGGCCTCGCGGGCCATGCGCTCGTACTCGGCGCGGATTTCCTCCAGCCGTTCTTCGTCCATTTCTTCCAGGTCCAGCAGCTCGTTGTTGGCCTCGGCCGTGGCGCGGATCAGCTCGTCCAGCTTGATCTGCATCGCTGCCGTATCCGAGTTCTGCGTGTGCTGGATCAGGAACACCATCAGGAAGGTGATGATGGTGGTGCCGGTGTTGATCACCAGCTGCCAGGTATCGTTGAAGCCGAACACGGGGCCGCTGATGCCCCACACCACCACGATCGCCACTGCGGCCAGGAAGGTCCACGGCGAGCCGGTGGCGGCCGCGGCCTTCTTGGCGATCGTATTGAACAGGGTTCTTGCTTTCATCGTCGTCGTTCCACCCAGGTGACGACGATGATCGGCAGCCGCCCGTGCACGGGCCGTGCAGCCGCGGAGAGACTCAGGCGCGCAGGCGCGGGGCGTCCTGCAGGCGCACGCGGCTGGTCTGGTAGACGTGCTGCCAGCAGCGGTCGACGAACTCGCGGGCCTGCGATTCGGTCAGGCGCGGCATGATCTGCAGGGCGTACTGGGTCTGGAACGTTTCATCGCGCTCGGCGTTGCTGGCGCGCGGCTGGGTGATCAGCGAATCGCAGGCGAATTTGATCCACGGCACGTAGGAGCCGAACGAGTTGTGCGTCAGGGCACCGTCGGCATGCTGCCGGCGCCAGTGATCGAGCTCTGCATCAACGTCGATGACCGGTGGGATAGCGGGGACTTCAGCGTGCATGGCATTCCAGTTCGGTTGGGGTGGCAGGGAGTGGGGGTTAATCGCAGTGTGCGCAGGTGCCGGTGCATGCAGCGTCAGCGCGGTGTGCAGCCGGTGTTGCCATCGATCAGCTGGGCGTGTTCAACGGCGCCGAGGTCTTCGGCCATGTCGGCCATCGCGTTGCACAGGCGTACGCTGTCGCGCGGATGATCGCGGGTGATTTCCTGCTGCATGTCCTGGAAGGCGGCCCAGAACCGCGCGCCACGGCGATGCAGCGCGAACTGCTGCGTCAAGCGGTCGCGGATGCCGGCGAGGGCCGGGTCGGGCAGGGGATGTACGGCGTGCGCGCTCATGGGCTTGCTCCGCCGGGACAAGGGGCCCCGGTGATTCCACCCTAGGCGCGCCGTGCGAAGGGGGTGTTAGCAGCGCGTGTGCGGCTTATCCAGCTGACTGTGCGCCAGCGCACATCAAGGTGCGCAGAGGCTCGCCGGCACAAGGCTGTGCCGGCTCTGAAGCGTTCATGTAGCTGCGCGCAGAACGGAAACGCGGCGCTTATTCGCCGATGTCTTCGTCCCAGATTTCCGGATGTTGCGCAATGAAGCCGCCCAGCAGGTCCACGCATTCCTGGCTGTCCAGGTCGATCACGTTGACGCCGTTTTCGCGCAGCCAGGCGATGCCGCCCTGGAAGGTGCGCGATTCGCCCACCACCACGGTGCCGATGTTGAACTGGCGCACCAGGCCCGAGCAGTACCAGCACGGTGCCAGGGTGGTGACCATGATGGTGTCCTGGTAACGGCGCTGGCGGCCGGCCCTGCGGAAGGCATCGGTTTCGCCGTGCACGGACGGATCGCCTTCCTGCACGCGGCGGTTGTGGCCGCAGCCAAGCAGGCGGCCATCGTTGTGGTACAGCGCCGCGCCGATCGGCACGCCGCCCTCGGCCAGGCCCTGTCGGGCTTCGGCGATGGCGGTCTGCAGCAGGGCCTGGTAGTCGGGCGTGGTGATCATGCGGGGCTCCGGTGGGTCATGGGCCGCCATGATAAGGCGCGGTTACCCCGAAGCGGCCCCGGCGGTGCGATAATCAGGGTCATGAGCGAATCCCCCTACAAATCCGGTACCACCCATTTCGGGTTCCGCGACGTGGCCGCCAAGGACAAGCAGAAGCTTGTCGGCGAGGTGTTCACCTCGGTCGCGCGCAGCTACGACCTGATGAACGACCTGATGAGCCTCGGCGTGCACCGGGCCTGGAAGCGCTATTACGTGGCCACCGCGCAGGTGAAGCCGGGTGACCGCGTGCTCGACCTGGCCGGCGGCACCGGCGACATCGCCGCCCTGCTGAAGGAGCGCGTGGGCGCCGAAGGTTCGGTGGTGCTGGGCGACATCAACGCCGGCATGCTGTCGGTCGGCCGTGACCGCCTGACCAACCGCGGCCTGGTGCTCGGCCTGGACTACGTGCAGTGCAACGCCGAAGCCCTGCCGTTCCCGGACAACAGCTTCGACCTGGTGACGATCGCCTTCGGCCTGCGCAACGTGACCGACAAGGACGCCGGCCTGCGCGAGATGTACCGCGTGCTGAAGGTGGGCGGCCAGGCCCGCGTGCTGGAGTTCTCCGAGGTCACCGCCGACTGGTTCAAGCCGATCTACGACTTCCACTCGTTCAGGATCCTGCCGAAGCTGGGCAAGCTGTTCGCCAACGATTCGGACAGCTACCAGTACTTGGCCGAGAGCATCCGCAAGCACCCGCCGCAGGAAGAGCTGAAGGCGATGATGGGGCAGGCCGGTTTCGAGCGCTGCCACTACAAGAACCTGACCGGCGGCATCGTCTCGATCCACTCCGGCTACAAGCTGTAAAGCGTGTGGGGCCGCCGGGGCAGGGCCCCCCCCACCACCCCCCCCACACCCCCCCCCCCGAAACCCCCCCCCAAACACCCCCGCCCCCCCCCCCCCCCCCCC
>NZ_JBRRCR010000162.1:0-2848 GCF_056759115.1 Stenotrophomonas sp. STEN087
GCGGGGGGGGCCGCCCCCCCTGTCCCCTCCGCCCGGCGTGCCCCGCCACCCGCCCGCCCCCCCCCCCCGCTCCCCCCCCCCCACCCCGCCTTCGACAGTTGGCCGCGACCTGACGGGGTCGGATCCCATCGCGGCGCGATGGGCTCTGACCCCGATGCCTGACGAAAATGAAATTCCGTTCATCTTTCCCACTTTGCCGATTCCGGTTGTTGGTGCGGATTTGGCATCATTGGGGGAATTGATCCGATTCCGAGGCATGACGCCATGAAGCGTTCCCGCACCACCGCGCTGCTGCTGATGAGCGCTGCACCCCTGCTGTTCACCGCCTGCCAGAAGGAAGAGCAGGTGCAGGTGCAGGAAGGCCTGTACACCTCCGTGCAGGCCTGCACCGAGGCGACGGGCGATCCGTCCTCGTGCCGCAACGCCTTTGCCGAGGCCCAGCAGAAGGCGGCCGACGCGGCGCCGAAGTACGCCAGCAAGGAAGCCTGTGAGCAGGACTACAAGCCCGAGCAGTGCGTGCAGCAGCACACCTCGGCCGGTACCTCGTTCATCGGCCCGATGATGATGGGCTTCTTCATGTCGCAGATGCTGAGCAACCGCGGCGGCCTGGCCCCGCAGGCGCCGGCCTCGGCCCCGGCCTACCAGGACAAGAACGCCGGCTGGGCGCGCCCGGCCCCGGGCGGGACCGGTGGCATGAACACCGCCAGCGGCATCGGCGCCGGCAAGGCCGGCCTGGCCCCGGTCAGCAGCGAGCCGAACCGCGCCGTCACCGCCAGCCGCAGCGGCTTCGGCAGCACCAGCGCCCGCCGCAGCGGCGGCAGCTTCGGCGGCTGATCGACCCATGCAGCGAATTCGCATTGCCGAGCGCGCCCACTGGCGGGCGCGCGCGGAGGAAGCCGGTTTCCGCTTCCACACCATCGACGGCCAGCCGTACTGGGATGAGAGCGCGTACTACGCCTTCACCCTGCGCCAGATTGAAGTGGACATCGAAGACCCCAGCGCCGAGCTGCACCAGATGGCGCTGGACCTGGTCGGCGATGTCATCGCCAGCGAGCGGTTGATGGACCAGCTGGCGATCCCCGCGCACTACCGCGACTGGATCGCCGAGAGCTGGCGCCAGCGCCAGCCGCACCTGTACGGGCGCCTGGACCTGGCCTACGACGGCACCGGTCCGGCCAAGCTGTACGAACTGAATTACGACACGCCGACCTCGCTGTTCGAGGCCAGCTTCTTCCAGTGGCAGTGGCTGGAGGACCAGCGCAACGCCGGCCGCCTGCCGCAGCACGCCGACCAGTTCAACGGCATGCACGAGGCGCTGGTCGAGCGCTTCGGCGAGCTCGCCGCGCGCCTGCCGCCGCCGCTGTATTTCAGCGCGGTAGGCAGTTCGGACGAGGACCGTGGCACGGTCGACTACCTGCGTGACTGCGCGGCCCAGGCCGGCCTGCAGGGCGAGGCCATCGCCATCGAGGATATCGGCCTGTCCGAGGACGGTCGCTTCACCGCGCTGGACGACACGGTGATCGGCACGCTGTTCAAGCTGTACCCGCTGGAAGACCTGATGGCCGAGGAATTCGGCCGTGCGCTGCCCGGTTCGGGCATCCAGCTGCTGGAGCCGGCGTGGAAGGCGGTGCTGAGCAACAAGGGCATCCTGCCGCTGCTGTGGCAGCGCAACGTCGGCCACCCGAACCTGCTGGAAGCGCACTTCGATGATGGCAGCGCGCTGGCCTCGGGCTGGGTGCGCAAGCCGCTGTTCTCGCGCGAAGGTGCCAACATCGAGATGCATCTGGCCGATGGCAGCACCCAGCGCAGCGACGGCCCGTACGAAGGCCCGGCGATCATCCAGCGTGCGCACCCGCTCACCCGCTTCGAAGGCGGCTATCCGCTGATCGGCAGCTGGGTGATTGGTGACCATGCCTGCGGCATCGGCATCCGCGAGGACGACAGCGCGATCACCCGCGACAGTGCGCGCTTCGTGCCGCATGCGATCGTGGACGAGGCGCCGACGCGGATCTACGTCTGATGGCGGTGCGGCGGCCTTTGGGCCGGCGCGGGCGAACGACGCCGGTGCCGGGGCGGCACTTCGATGATGGCCGCACGCTGCACGCCTTCGCCGGGCGCGTGGCGGTGCGCTGCCATCGCTGTGACACGCCGGGCTGGGTGGTCGCCAGCTGGCAGCCTCACCGCTGGACGGCGCGCTTCCGTTGCACCGGCTGCAGCGTGGCGCTGGACAGCGGCGCCTGGGTGGGCGCGGTGCGCATTGATGGCCGCCGCCCGTGCGGTTACTGCGGTCACCAGTGGGTGTGCGTGCACCAGCATCGACCGTCGGCCTCCACGGCCGTGCCCGAGGTACTGCCGGCCAAGTGCGCGCAGTGCGGGCGCACCAGCGAAGTGAAGGTCAGCGTCTGCCCGTTGCGCGATGCCGAGCCGGCAGATCCGCATTTCGGGTTGCCGCTGCGGTTGGTGGAGCCCACCCGTGCGGGCCTGCTGTGGGCCTACAACGCCGAGCACCTGCAGGTGCTGCATGACTACGCGACGTCGGCACTGCGCGAGCACGGTGGCGTGCACAACGCCTCGATGTTCTCGCGCCTGCCGCAGTGGATGAAGCTGGCCCGCAACCGCGTGCTGCTGCAGCGAGCGGTGGAGCGATTGCAGCGGCGATTGCTGGCGGCCGCGTAACCGGCGCCTTGGGTTTCGTGCCAACCAAGGTTGGCACCTACCAGAGCGTTCGCGAACCAGGGCGGTGTGCCGGTAGCGGGGGGCCGGGGCCGGGCCCGCCCGCGCGCGGGGGCGCCACCCCCCCCCCGGCCCGCCCCCCGGCCCGCGACCACCCCCCCACCCCCGGGGAGCC
>NZ_JBRRCR010000163.1:0-2461 GCF_056759115.1 Stenotrophomonas sp. STEN087
GGGGGGGGGGGCTCCCCCCGCCCCCGGCCGCCGCCTCGGTGCTTTTGTTCGGGGGCCCGGGCGCGGGGCTGGCGCGCCTGCGCGGGGGCGCCCCCGCCGCCCCCCGCCACTACCGTCGCACCCGCAAACCCCGCCACGGCGGGGTTTGCTTCTTCTGGCGAAGGCATCCACCCGCCCGGGCGGCCATGACCGATGGCCTTGGCAGCCGCGCCTGCACGGGCCTACCATCGGTTTTTTGCCGTCCTGCGGAGATCCCGATGAAACTGCGTCATGCCCTGCTGCCACTGAGCCTGCTGGCCGCCCTGCCCAGCGTCGCCGCTGCCCGTGGCCTGGAAGTCCGCGACATGGTGGCCATGGATCGCGTCTCCGCCCCGGTCCTGACCGCTGACGGCGGCACCGTGGTGTTCGCCAAGCGCAGCACCGATGCCAACCTCAAGTCCAGCACCGCGCTGTTCGCGCGCAACCTGCGCACCCGCGATGCGGCACCGCCGAAGCAGATCACCCCGGCCGGCTGGAACGTCAATTCGGCCTCGCTGTCGGCCGACGGCCAGACCGTGTACTTCCTCAGCGCCAAGAACGGCAGCCAGCAGCTGTACGCACAGGGCATCAGTGGCGGCACCCCGCGCCAGCTGACCGATTTCCCGGTGGACGTGGACAGCTACCACGTCTCGCCGCAGGACGACCGCGTGCTGTTCAGCGCCGGCGTGTTCCAGGCCTGTGCCTCGGACCTGGCCTGCACCGAAAAGAAGCTCAAGGACGTGGCCGACGCCAAGGCGAGCGGCAAGGTCTTCGATTCGCTGTTCGTGCGCCATTGGGACACCTGGAACGACGGCCGCCGCAACACCCTGTTCGTGGCCCCGCTGCCGACGGCCAAGGCCGGCCCGGTGAAGGGCGCCTCGGCGCTGAGCGCGACCATCGATGGCGACGCACCGTCCAAGCCGTTCGGTGGCAATGACGATTTCACCTGGTCGCCGGACGGCGCCAGCGTGGTTGCCAGCATCCGCGTGGCCGGCAAGCAGGAACCGTGGTCGACCAACTTCGACCTGTACCGTTTCGATGCCGCCGGCACGCAGGCGCCGGTCAACCTGACCGCTTCCAACCCGGCCTGGGATGCCGGCCCGGTGTTCAGCGCCGACGGCAAGACCCTGTTCTACCGCGCCATGAAGCGGCCGGGCTTCGAAGCCGACCGCTTCGGCCTGATGGCGATGGACCTGGCCAGCGGCAAGGCCCGCGAGATCGCCCCGCAGTGGGATCGTTCGGCCGGTGAGATCAACCTGTCCGCCGATGGCGCCAGCATCTACACCACCACCGACGACCTCGGCGAGCACCCGCTGTTCCAGATCGACGTAGCCAGCGGCAAGGCCACCAAGGTCATCGGCGATGGCACCGTGTCCTCGGTCAGCGTGGCCGGCAACAGCGTGGCCATCACCCGCAACAGCCTGAAGAGCAACGACCAGGTGCTGGTCGGCATGCTGCCGGCCGCCGGCCAGCCGATCGGCGAGCTGCGCGCGCTGACCCCGGCCGCTGGCGAGGTGCTGAAGGACGTCAACTTCGGCGACTTCGAACAGTTCGAGTTCAAGGGCTGGAACAACGACACCGTGCACGGCTACGTGGTCAAGCCGCACAACTACCAGGAAGGCAAGTCCTACCCGGTCGCGTTCCTGATCCACGGCGGCCCGCAGGGCAGCTTCGGCAACGGCTGGAGCTACCGCTGGAACCCGCAGACCTACACCGGCCAGGGCTATGCCGTGGTCATGATCGACTTCCACGGTTCCACCGGCTACGGCCAGGCCTTCACCGATGCGATCAGCCAGCACTGGGGCGATCGCCCGCTGGAAGACCTGCAGAAGGGCTGGAGCGCGGCGCTGAAGAAGTATTCCTTCCTCAACGGTGACAAGGCCTGTGCGCTGGGCGCCAGCTACGGCGGCTTCATGGTCAACTGGATCGCCGGCAACTGGAACAGCCCGTTCAAGTGCCTGGTCAACCATGACGGCGTGTTCGACCAGCGCATGATGGGTTACGCCACCGAAGAACTGTGGTTCACCGAGTGGGAGCAGGGCGGCACGCCGTACGAGAAGGCCGCCAACTTCGAGAAGTTCAACCCGGTCAACCACGTGGCCGACTGGAAGAAGCCGATCCTGGTCATCCACGGCCAGCAGGACTTCCGCATTCCGGTCGAGCAGGGCCTGGCCGCGTTCACCGCCGCCCAGCGCCAGGGCATCGAATCGAAGTTCCTGTACTTCCCGGACGAGAACCACTGGGTGCTGAAGCCGAACAACAGCATCCTGTGGCATGGCACCGTCAACGCCTGGCTGAAGCAGCACATCGGCGAATAAGCCGGTCCAGGGCCCCCCCCCCGGGCGGGGCGTTTTTTTCCCACCGGGGGGGGCCCCCCGGGGGGGGGCCCCCCATGTGCCCGTGGGGGGGGGGGGCCGGAGCGGGGGGGGGGGGGGCGGGCCCC
>NZ_JBRRCR010000164.1:0-2227 GCF_056759115.1 Stenotrophomonas sp. STEN087
GGCATGGGCCCGAGGCATGCCTCGGGCGGGTTGGGCAGGACGCCCAACCCCGGTCTTGCCGTGTGCGCAGGACAGCGCACACGAGCAAGCCGCGACCAAGCCCCCATGGGTAAGGGCGCTTTGCTTGCGAAGCCCTGCTTCGCAAGCGCCCGAACGCACAGCCGCCAGCGGCTGGGCCGGACCCCGGAGGGGAGTTTACGGGGTCCCCCTCAACCGGACCCACCCCGCCAACCCACGGATAGCCGGCTTTTGACGTTGCCCTGGCTTCAAGCGGGTGCAGGGCTGCAAGCCCTGCAGCCCCCCTACCTGAACAGGGGATTTTGCGTGGAGTATTGAAGATCGTTTAGACTTGCGGGGTCTGCAGCGGCCGTCCGTTTCCCTCCGGGATCGCCGGCGACCTGGGTCCGCCCACTTCGCCCGCCCCCACTCCGACGCCGTTCGTCACGCATTCCAGCCTGCGCTCCGTGCCGGCTGCACCCAATTCTCGCAGCGCGGTTCACGGGAACGCTCCGAGTCAGCCGATCAGTTTGATCTGCCCCCGTCTGTCCGTTCGGACAGGCGTTTCTTGTACTTGGAGCAATCTCAATGTCTTTTGAATCCCTGGGCCTTGCGCCTTTCCTGCTGCGCGCGCTCGCCGAGCAGGGCTACGAAAACCCGACCCCGATCCAGCAGCAGGCGATCCCGCTGGCGCTGGCCGGTCGCGACCTGCTGGCCGGTGCACAGACCGGTACCGGCAAGACCGCCGCCTTCGGCCTGCCGCTGCTGCAGCACCTGGGCACCGCTTCGCAGGAAGTGCGCAGCGGCCCGCGCAAGCCGCGTGCGCTGATCCTGGCCCCGACCCGCGAACTGGCCACCCAGGTGCATGACAGCCTGCGCGGCTACAGCAAGTACCTGCGCATCCCCAGCGCCTGCATCTACGGCGGCGTCGGCATGGGCAACCAGCTGGACATCCTGCGCCGCGGCGTCGACCTGCTGGTCGCCTGCCCGGGCCGCCTGATCGACCACTTGGAGCGTCGCAGCGTCGACCTGTCCGGCATCGAAGTGCTGATCCTGGACGAAGCCGACCGCATGCTCGACATGGGCTTCCTGCCGTCGATCAAGCGCATCCTGGCCAAGCTGCCGAAGCAGAACCGCCAGACCCTGCTGTTCTCGGCCACCTTCGAGGACAACATCCGCCAGCTGGCGCTGGAGTTCATGCGCAACCCGGAACAGATCCAGGTGACGCCGAAGAACACCGTGGCCGAAACCATCACCCACCGCGTGCATCCGGTCGATGGCAGCCGCAAGCGCGACCTGCTGCTGCACCTGCTGGCGCAGGACAGCCGCGAGCAGACCCTGGTCTTCGCCCGTACCAAGCACGGCAGCGACAAGCTGGCCTCGTTCCTGGAAAAGTCCGGCATCAAGACCGCGGCCATCCACGGCAACAAGAGCCAGGGCCAGCGCCTGCGTGCACTGGGTGACTTCAAGGCCGGTCGCGTGACCGTGCTGGTGGCCACCGACATCGCCGCGCGCGGTATCGACATCAACGAGCTGCCGAAGGTGATCAACTTCGACCTGCCGATGGTGGCCGAGGATTATGTGCACCGCATCGGCCGTACCGGCCGCAACGGTGCGACCGGCCAGGCGATTTCGCTGGTGGCGCAGGACGAAGTGAAGCTGCTGCGTGCGATCACCCGCCTGCTGGGCCGCGACATGGACATCCGCGACGTTCCGGGCTTCGAGCTGCAGACGCCGATCCGCTGGGGCAACAGTGCACCGGGCAAGGCCGAGCACGACACCGGCGAGCGCGCACCGCGCAAGAGCCACGCGCGTCGTCCGCACGGTGATGCGCCGCGCCATGCGCATGCGGGTCCGAAAAAGGCCGGCGGCGGCCGTCGCGATGGCGGTGGCAATGGCCAGCAGCGTGCCGGTGCGGGCGCGGGTCAGGGCCAGCGTCGTGGCGGTGGCGGCAATGGTGGTGGCGGCCGTGGCCGCGGCCAGGGCGGCAACGGCGGCGGTCGCGCTGGCTGATCGCAGCTGACGGTTGTTGCGCTTCCCGCTGCGCGGGGGGCTATCGAGGGACGGCGCTGAGGCGCCGTCCTTTTTTTTGCGTTGGCTACCCGGGTTTGGAGGCTGGCGGTTGGTTCTGCGTGGGCGTTGGTGAGCGGGGGCGTTGGTGAGCGGGGGCGTTGGTGAGCGGGGGCGTTGGTGAGCGGGGGCGGTGTGTGGGGGGGGGGGGGGGGCCCCC
>NZ_JBRRCR010000165.1:0-2118 GCF_056759115.1 Stenotrophomonas sp. STEN087
TTTTTTGTCGCGCCTCTCGCGGCGGGGGGGGTTTTTTGCCGCCCCCTTCTTGTGCGTTGTGTTTTTAAACCCCCTTGCGCCCCCCCCCCCGACTCTACAGAAAGCCGCGGCGCCGGCATGATCGTCAGAAAGCCGCGGCGCCGTCGGAATCATTGCAGGTCGCGCAGGTTCAACTTCCGCAGCGTCGGGTTCTTCCACGCCGTGATCCCGGCCACGCTCAGCACCGCGAACCCGCCCAGCACCACCGCCGGCACCAGGCCCAGCAATTTTGCCATCGTGCCCGCATAGAACGCGCCCAGCTCGTTGGACGAGCTGATGAAGATGCCGTTGATGGACGACACCCGCCCGCGCATCTCCTCCGGCGTGGCCAGCTGCAGGATGGTCGACCGCACCACCACCGAGACGCCGTCGAAGGCCCCGTAGAACAGCAGGATCAGCGCCGACAGCCAGAAGTGCTGGGACAGGCCGAAGCTGACCACGCACAGGCCGAAACCGGCCACGGCGAACAGCAGCACGCGGCCAGCGTTCTTCTGCAGCGGGTGGCGGGCCAGCCACAGGCCGACCGCGATCGAGCCCAGCGCCGGTGCCGCGCGCAGGATGCCCAGGCCCTCGGGGCCGTAGTGCAGGATCTCCTGCAGGAAGGCCGGCAGCATCGCCACCACGCCGCCCAGCAGTACGGAGAACATGTCCAGCGCCATCGCGCCGACCATGATGCGGTTGCCGACGACGAAGCGGGCGCCCTCGGCGATGCTCTTGAAGATCGGTGCGGCCGGGCCGTCGTGCACCGGTTCGCTCACCTTCAGCGTGGCCAGGCAGCCCATCGCCACTACCGCGAAGGCGGTGGCCACGCCATAGGACAGGCCCTTGCCGCCCCAGCCGACCAGGATGCCGCCCAGCGCCGGGCCGACCACCATGCCCGACTGGAACACCACGCTGCCCAGGCCGGCGCCGCGGGCGAACTGGTTGCGCTCCAGCACGCGGGCAAACAGCGCGTTGTAGATGGGCGACAGGAAGGCGCGGACCATGCCGGTCAGCGCGATGGCGGCATAGATCGGCCACACGCCCTGGAACGGCAGCCAGCCGGTGGCCACGCCGGTCAGCACCACCGCGGTGGCGACCAGGCCGGCGCAGGCGACCATACCCAGCCGACGCCGCGGCAGGTGGTCGACCAGGTAGCCGGCAAACGGCGCCACGCAGAAGAACGGCAGTACCTCGGCCAGGCCGACCAGGCCCAGCGAGAACGGATTGCGGGTGACTTCGTAGATGTGCCAGCCGACGGTGACGGCCACCACCTGGTAGGACAGCATCGCGAAGATGCGGTAGGCCAGCAGCTTGGCAAAGCCCGGCCGGCCCAGCAGGGCCAGCGCGCCTTCGTCTCCGGTGGCGGCCGCGGTCACGGCTGTTCGCGCTGCAGCTGGGCCTGCGCGGTCTCGCGGATGAAGGCCAGCATGGCCGCCACGCCGTTGCTGCGGGTGGGCGACAGGTGGCGGGCCAGGCCGATGTCCTGGATGTAGCTCGGTTCAGTGTCCAGGATCTCCTGCGCCGAGCGCCCGGAATACACGCGCAGGGCCAGGAAGATCAGGCCGGAGACGATGGCCGAATCGCTGATGGCGTGGAAGCGCAGCGACTGCGCGTTGCCCTCGGGCACGATCCAGACCATCGACTGGCAGCCGAGCAGGCGGTGTTCTTCGGTCTTCCATGCGTCGGGGAAGGCCGGCAGCTTGCGGCCAAGGTCGATCAGGTACTGGTAGCGCTCGGACCAGTCGCCGAAGAACGCGAATTCCTCGGCGATGGCGGCCTGGGCTTCGGCGGCGGTGGGTTCAAGCGGGAACGGGGAGTCGGTCACAACGGTCTCTACAGTGGGGGCGGGGGGGGGGGCGCCCCGCCCGCGGCGGGGGGGGGGGGGGGGCGGGGGGCCCCCCCCCCGCCCCCCGCCGGGGGGGGGGGGCGCGCGGGGCGGCGGGGGCCCGCCGCCGCGCCCGCCGGGGCGGGGGGGGGCGGGGGGGGGGCGGGCGCGCGCCGCGCCCAGCCCCGCACCCGGCCCGGGGGGGGCGGGCGGCGGGGGGGGGGGGGGGGGGCGGCCGCGGGGGCCGCGGGGGGGCGCGGGGGAGACGCGCC
>NZ_JBRRCR010000166.1:0-2094 GCF_056759115.1 Stenotrophomonas sp. STEN087
CCCGCAGCAACCCCGGGCACGCGCCCCGGGGGCCGCCTGCGCCGCGTGGTTCTGGTGTTAGTTGGTTGGTGTGCGGGGTCGGCTGTTGGTTTTGTTTTATTGCTGCGCGCCCGCCCCGCCCCCGGCTCTACCCGTCACGCGTGGCCGGCCCTGAACCCGCCCCGCAGGAATCAGCATCCTGCCACCGTCACTGGCCGTGGCCCCGTCCCGACCCCATGCAGGGGACATCTTGTGACGGAAATACGCCTGATGATCCCGTTGTCGATCCTCGACCTGGCCCCGGTCTGCGAGGGCAGCGATACCACTGCCGCCTTCGCCAACATGCTGGAACTGGCCCAGCACGCCGATGCGCTGGGCTACCGCCGCTACTGGCTGGCCGAACACCACAACATGCCCGGCATCGCCAGCGCGGCCACCGCCGTGCTGATCGGCCACGTGGCCGGCGGCACCCAGCGCATCCGCGTCGGCTCCGGCGGCATCATGCTGCCCAACCACGCGCCGCTGCAGGTGGCCGAGCAGTTCGGCACGCTGGCATCGCTGTACCCCGACCGCATCGACCTCGGCCTGGGCCGCGCGCCCGGCACCGACCAGCCCACCGCGCGCGCGCTGCGCCGCTACTTCGATAGCGCCGACCAGTTCCCGCAGGACGTGCGCGAGCTGCTGCACTACTTCGAACCGGTGCAGCCTGGCCAGGCCGTGCAGGCTGTCCCCGGTGGCGGCCTGCGGGTGCCGACCTGGATCCTCGGCTCCAGCCTGTTCGGCGCGCGCATGGCCGCTTCGATGGGGCTGCCGTATGCGTTCGCCTCGCACTTCGCGCCCGATTCGATGGATGAAGCGCTGGCCGTCTATCGCCGCGAATTCCGCCCCTCGGCCACGCTCAAGCAGCCGCACGCGATGCTCGCGCTGAATGTCGTCGCCAGTGACAGCGAAGCCGAATCGCGCCGGTTGTTCACCAGCCAGCAGCAGAGCTTCGTCAACCTGCGCCGCGGCCGCCCGGGCCGCATTCCGGCGCCGATCGACGACATCGAGACCTTCTGGGAACCGCACGAGAAGCTGGGCGTGGAGCGCGCGCTGGCCTGCACCGTGCTGGGGGATCCGCAGCAGGTGGCCGAGGGCATTGCCGCCTTCGTCGACCGCCACAAGCCCGACGAGCTGATGCTGACCGCCAACCTGTACGACCACCGCGCGCGCCTTCGCTCGTTCGAGCTGGCCATGCAGGCCTGGCACGCCCGCCACGCGGGCTGAACATCGGCATCACGGCGCATTGCAGCCGCGCCGGGTCTGATGGGGGCTCCTGCAACCGGAGCCCCCACCATGGCCGATTCCCGCGCCGAACACATTGCCCAGCTGGCCGAACTGATCAAGGACGTGGAGGTGGCCATGTTCACCACCGTCGGCGTCGACGGCCGCCTGTACAGCCGCCCGTTGGGCACCCAGCAGGTCGCCTTCGATGGCGACCTCTGGTTCGCCACCGCTGCAGACAGCCCGAAGGTGGCCGAGATCGCGCTCAATCCGCGGGTCAACGTGGCCTATGCCTCGCCATCGAAGAACACGTACGTGTCGGTGGCCGGACGTGCGCGCATCGTCGATGACCGGGAGAAGATCGAGGAGCTGTGGTCGCCGCCGATGAAGCTGTTCTTCCCGGGTGGCAAGGATGATCCGAACCTGCGGCTGATCCACGTGCGCGCCGATTCGGCGGAGTACTGGGATGGCCCCGGCACGCTGCTGGGCAAGGCGCTGAGCTTCGTGCTGTCGGCGGTGCAGGACGAGCCGGCGCAGCTGGGCGACAACGGGTTCATTGACCTGCGGTGAGCAATTCCGCCGGGCATGGCCCGGCGCTACCGCTGCTTCATCCACGCATGGCGTGGATCTACTGCTTACGCATTGGTCCACGCCGCCCGAGCGATTTCCGCATGGGTCCATGTCGTGCGCGCGATCCAGTAGATCCACGCCATGCGTGGATGATCATGTCATCCGCAGAGGGTAGTGCCGGGGGGGGGGGGGCGGCCGGGGGGCGCGGGCCCCCGCCGCGGCGCCCCCGCGGCGGAAAGGGGGGAGCGGGGGAGAAAAACCCCAGGCGCAAGACCGACCCAA
>NZ_JBRRCR010000167.1:0-1540 GCF_056759115.1 Stenotrophomonas sp. STEN087
GCGCCATCGAGCCCCCATGGACGGGTTTACGGCGTGTCCTGACCACTCACACCGCCCCGCCAACCCACGGCATGCAGGCTTCTGACGTTGACGTTGACGTTGTCGCTGCGGGTGCAGGGCGCAGCCCTGCCGGAAACCCACTCAGAATCTGAACAGCACCGTCGCCGCATGCAGCAGCACCCCGATCAACCCACCCACCAGCGTGCCGTTGAACCGGATGAACTGCAGGTCGCGGCCCACGCTCAGTTCCAGCTGCTCGACCAGGTGCCGCTCGTCCCAGCCCTTAACCGTCTGCGCGATGTGCGTGGTCACCCCCTCGCGCAGGCGCTCGGTCAACCGCTGCGCACCCTCCAGCAGATGCTGGTTGAGCGCATCGCGCAGCGCCGGATCGGCCTGCAGCGTCGCACCCAGCGATGCCAGGCTGCGCTGCAGGTGACCGACCAGCGCCGAATCCTCGCGCTGCAGGTCCGCGCGCAGGCTGGCGTGGATGCGCGCCCACAGCCCCTGCACATACTCCTGCAGGGCCGGGTGGTCGATCATTTCCTGCTTCAGCTGTTCGATGCGCTCGGCCAGCGCCGGGTCTTCGCGCAGGCGCTGCACGTAGTTGCCCAGCCAGGTCTCGTAATCCTGCCGCAACGGATGCTGCGGCTCGGCCAGGACCTGCTGCAGCTCCTCCAGCACCGCACGCGCCAGGCGCTCGGCCAGGCTGTCACCGATCTCATCGATCGGCTTGATCCAGTTCACCGTGTTCGACAGCGTCGGCCACTCGCGCTGGATGTAGCGCACGATCAACTGCGAAGCGCGCTCCTTCACTTCCGGTTGTTCCAGCCAGCGGCCGAGCCGCTGCAGGCCCTCGTCCAGCACGCGCTGGTGGCGGCCATCGGCGGTCAGCAGGGCCAGCAGTTCGCCAGCGGTGGAGGCCGCGTTCCACTGTCGCAGCTGTTGCACGACGAAGCTGTGCAACTGCCGGCGCACGGCGCCTTCGTCGAAGAAATCCAGGGCCTGCAGCGCCCAGCCACGGGCCATGTCGGCCAGCATCCGCGAACGCGCCGGGTCGGCCAGCCAGCTGCCGAGACGGCTGGCCGGATCGAACACCTGCAGCTTGGCCAGCAGCACGCCCGGTTCCAGGAACTGGTCGCGCACGAACAGGGCAAGGCTGTCGCCGATGCGTTCCTTGCTGCGGGGGATGATCGCCGTGTGCGGAATGGGCAGGCCCATCGGCCGGCGGAACAGCGCGACCACCGCGAACCAGTCGGCCAGCGCGCCGACGGCGGCGGCCTCGCAGAAGGCCGACACCCAGGCCCAGCCACCACGCTCGCCCTGCCAGTGGCTGACCGCGAACCCGGCCAGCATCAACAGCAGCAGGCCCAGGGCGATGGCTTTCAGGCGTCGCAGCTGCGCGCGACGCGGATCGATGGCAGACGTCATGGGGGGAGTCTAACCGGCACCGCATGAGCGTCCGGGTGTGGGGGGGGGCGGGGGGGGGGCGGGGGGGGGGGGGGGGGGGGGGGGGGGTGGGGGGGGGGGGGGCGGGGCGCGG
>NZ_JBRRCR010000168.1:0-1484 GCF_056759115.1 Stenotrophomonas sp. STEN087
CTGTTAAGCGGGGATCGGTCCGCTTTCAGCGTCGCGCACGCGGGCGTTGAGGATCACCAGCATCTTCCGCATCACCGCCACGATGGCCACCTTGCCCTCCTTGCCGCGGGCTCGCAGCGACTGGTAAAAGTCGCGCAATCGAGGTTCATGCCGCATGGCCGACATCGCCGCCATGTAGAGCACTTGGCGGATCTCAGCCCTGCCACCTTGGATGCTTCGTTTCCCGCGCATGCTGCCGCTGTCGTGGGACATGGGCGCCACACCGACCAGGCTGGCGATGCGCTTGCCACTGATCCTGCCAAGCTCTGGCAGATAACTTGCCAGTACGGCCTGCAGCGCTGGTCCCACGCCTTTCATCGACTTCAGGACAGCCAGTTGAGGCTGCTGGGCAACCTGCTCGGCAATGTGCTTCCCCAGCCGTTCAATCAGCGCCTGCTGGCGGTTGATGTTGGCCTGCAGCAGCCGGCGCAATTCACGATCACCGACCATTTCCTGCTGCTGCCGCGCGATGGTCAACGCTTCCATCGCCTGACGACGCGCTCGCACGAACTCCCGCATCTTCTGCTGCCAAAGCTCTAGCGGCTGATAGGCAGGCAGTTTCACCAGCGCCGCCATTTGCGCCAGCGCGTAGGCATCCAAGCGGTCGGTCTTGGCGATATGGCCCATCCCCTGGGCCAGCCTGCGGGCCCTTAGGGCATTGGCACGGACCACCGGATGGCCAGCCTTGTGCAGGAAATCCAGCACTGGCTGTTCATAGCCGCCGGTAGCCTCCAGCACGATCTGGGCGGCCGGATGTTCTCTCAGCCAAACATCCAATTCAGAAAACCCGGTGAGGTTATTGCTGACCTGCAGCGTCTCTCCGTCCGTCGTGCCGACATCCAGCTGGCGCTTGCTGACATCAATCCCGATCCCGTTCATCACCGGACTCCGTATAGTCTGGAAGGGTCGAGAGCTCCCCCGCTTGCCCAGTCTTATCACTGCGAGTGTCTGCTCCAGCAACTGTTCGGGCGGATCAAGGGAGATTCCGGCGTGGGCGCCAAGCTCCATGGCGATCGTCGAGATCCAGGCTCATACGGCGGCCCACGCCGGCTCTCGACACCTACGCTGCCAGATTCCGATCAGATAAGGCTCGATGGCGCCATCCATGGCGCCAACGGTCCCGCGAACCCAACCCGCCCGCCCCCCCCCGACAGTTTCCGTGCGCGTCCAGCCCACGGAAAAGAAATAAAGAGCAGAAGCAAAAGCGCTCGCCCGCGGTCGGATCCCTTTCCGCAGCAAAGGGCTCCGACTCCTCTCTATATATGTATCGACATCCACATCTGCTCTTGCTCTGCTCTGGCACTTGCCATCCGTCATCGGGAAATCCAGAAGGGGGGGGGGGGGGGGGGGGGGGGGGGCCCCCGAGGGAGGAGACAGCGCCAGCCAAACACCCACCACCGAAGAAGGTAGGGAAAGCAGCGCCCCCACCCCCACCCCCCCCCCCC
>NZ_JBRRCR010000170.1:0-1355 GCF_056759115.1 Stenotrophomonas sp. STEN087
CCCACCCCACAGACCTCTCCGCCCTCACCGTGGCTCAGTTCGTTGTTGTGGCCGCCCGGGCCGCGCGGCTCATCCACGTAGGCGGTCCCAGCCCCCCGCCACTACCGCAGCGGTTCAGACGTTCAGCAGCTCGCCTGCGCCGTCATCCAGCAGCATCTTCGCCACCTGCTGGCCCAGCGTTTCCGGATCACTGGCCGGGCCCACCGCGTCGGCACGCACCGCGCGGCCATCACTGGCGCTGCCGACCAGACCCTGCAGGTGCAGGTCCTGGCCCTGCCACTGCGCGATGGCCGCCACCGGCACATGGCAGCTGCCGTGCAGCGCGCGGTTCATCGCCCGCTCCGCTTCGACGCAGGCACGCGTATCGGCGTCATCCAGGCGCGCGAACAGTTCCATCAGCCACGCGTTGCCACCATCGCATTCCACCGCCACCGCGCCCTGCGCCGGTGCCGGCAGCCACTGCGGCGGCTGCAGGCGGTCCACGATGCGGTTGCCCAGGCCCAGCCGTTCCAGCCCGGCCACGGCCAGCACGATGGCGTCGTAGCCACCGTTGTCGAGCTTGGCCAGCCGCGTGTTGACGTTGCCGCGCAGGTCCAGCAGCTGCAGGTCCGGGCGCAGCGCGCGCAGCTGGGCCTGGCGGCGCAGCGACGACGTGCCGACGCGCGCACCGATGGGCAGCGCATCCAGCGAGGCGTACAGGTTGGAGATGAAGCCATCGGCCGGATCGTGGCGGGTCAGCATGGCCGGCAGCGCGAAGGGCGCATCCAGTTCCATCGGCACATCCTTCAGCGAATGCACCGCGCAGTCGGCATCGCCGCGCAGCATGGCCAGCTCCAGCTCCTTGAGGAACAGGCCCTTGCCACCGATGGCGGCCAGCGAGCGGTCGAGCACCTCGTCACCGCGGGTGCTCATCGGCACCAGTTCCACATGCAGGCCGGGGTAGGCCTGGCGCAGGCGGTCGGCGACGTGTTCGCTCTGCCAGAGGGCGAGCGGGCTCTTGCGGGTGGCGATGCGGACGGTTTCCATGCCGACATTATCGCGCCTATCGGCGGGATACGGCCAACGGCGGAGCCCCTCGTGGCTGGCGGTAGAGTCGACTGTTAGTCGACTAGCCTCGTGAGCTGGCCGGGTGGGTGGGCCGCGCAGGGGACGCTGCAAGTACGTCCCTGTAAGCTCGGTCGCCGCATCCATGCGGCTCACGCCCCTGCGCAACCCACCCGCCCGGCCTCTGACAGTTTCCGTGCGCGCCAGCCACGGAAGATCAAAAGAAAAATCAAAAGCCGACTGCTTCCGGGGTCAGAAACCATTTCCGCAGGAAAAGGGATCTTACCCCTAATTACCCACCCGAAAACAAC
>NZ_JBRRCR010000171.1:0-1218 GCF_056759115.1 Stenotrophomonas sp. STEN087
CGGGTTCTACCCCGATATCACGGACGGTTCTAAAAGAGCTGCAACCTTCTGATCCTGCCTGGCGACCCTTCGCCGCATCCTTGGGTTATGGCGTCGCTCGATGTAGTCAAACACATCCGCTCGTGCTGCATCCAGTGCCGGATAGTTCGTTCGATAGACTCGCTCACGCTTGAGTAGCCCAAAGAAGCCTTCGCAGGCCGCATTGTCGCCGCAATGTCCCACAGCGCTCATCGAGCAGATCAGCCCGTTAGCCGCGAGATATGCCTGGTAGTCACCGCTGCGGAACTGACTGCCACGATCCGAATGCAGGATGACTTCGTGGCTGCCTTGACGCTGCCAGACCGCCATCTGCACTGCCCGGATCACCATCTGGCGATCCTGTCGATCGTGCATTGACCAGCCCACAATGCGCTGGTCGTACAGATCCAGCACGATGCACAGATACAGCTTGCCCTGACGGGTCTTGATCTCGGTGATATCGGTCACCCACTTGGTTTCCGGCTCCAGCGCGAGAAAATCGCGTTCAAGCAGGTTGACCACGCCCGGCGGTGTCATGGCCGGACTTGCGCGCTGCCCGCGGCGCTTGCGCCGGGGCCAGCCCTGCAGGCCGTCGGCGGCCATCAGGCGCGCTACCCGGTTCAGGCTGGCGCTCTGACCTTCCTCAGCCAAGTCTTCGCGCATGCGGCCGGCTCCCAGAGTACCCCGGCTGTCTTCATGCAGCTCACGCATCCTTACCACCAAGCGCTCATTTTCGACCTGTCGGGCACTCACAGGACGCTTGCTCCACTCGTAATACCCGCTGGCCGATACCTTCAGGCAGCGGCACATCAGCCGAATCGGAAACTCATCGCGGCAACGTTCGATCACCTGATACCTCAGGATGATTCCTTTGCAAAGAACGTCGCCGCTTCTCGCAAAAAATCCCGTTCCTTCTTTACCCGCGCCAGCTCGCGCTTGAGGCGGGCCAGCTCTTCATCCCGAGGTGTCCCGGTGCCGCCGAAGGCGACAGCGCCCGGGCTCTGTGCCTCGCGTTTCCAGCGAGTCAGCAGCGTGTCGCGAATCCCCAGCTCCCGCGCCACCTGGGCACAGCTGACGCCGGGCTGGCTTGCCTGCTCAACCGCACCACGCTTGAACTCGGCACTGAACTTCCTACGCTTTGACATGAACACTCCTCATGGCCTGGATCGGCCTTCTTGTAAGTGTCCGTGAAAACGGGGG
>NZ_JBRRCR010000172.1:0-1152 GCF_056759115.1 Stenotrophomonas sp. STEN087
GGCTCGGCTCTTATCTCTTCCGACTCTGGCACTTTAGGTGCCGAGAGCCCGGCGCGGACGACCGTTCGGCTCTAGGTCTTTTCGATCGCTCTGTAGCAAGGATCTCCGCGCCGGTTTCTCCCTGATCCGCCCGAACAGTTGATCGAGCTGGCACTCGTACTGATAAGACTGGGCAAGCGGGGGGAGCTCTCGACCCTGTCAGCCTAGCGGAGTTGCCCCATGTTTGGGATCGGGATCGATGTCAGCGGTGAGAATTTGGATGTGGCCGTCCATGAACAGGCCTTTCGTCAGTTCAAGAACAACAAGCGGGGCTGGGCCAGCCTGATCAAGTGGCTGCAGCAATGGCCAGCCAAGCAGGTCGTGCTGGAGGCCAGCGGCGGCTATGAACAGAAGGCGCTGGACGCCTTGCATGGAGCTGGCTTGCCGATGGTGCGGATCAACCCGGGCCGTGGCCGCAGCTTCGCCTCAGCCACCGGGAAGCAGGCCAAGACCGATCGCATTGACGCCATGGTTCTGGCTCACATGGCCGACGCTCTCAAGCTGACCCGTTACGTCCCGCCAGCGGCTTGGCAGCGCCGTCTGGGTGAGCTGTGCCAGCGTCGGCGCCATCTGGTGCAGATGCGGGTGAGCGAGCATCAGCGCATGCGCGCGTTCAGCGAACCCAGCCTGATTTCCATGCTGAATCAGCATCTGCGCGAGATCCAGAGGAGCATCAAGCAGCTCGATTCCATCATCGCAGCGCTCTTGGCCGAGCAGGATGGATGGCGTGACTTTGCCAAGCTCAAAGGCGCTGGCCCGGTGCTGATGGCAACCCTGGCCTGCGAGCTGCCAGAGCTGGGAAGGCTCAGTGGGAAAGCCATCTCGGCCTTGGTAGGGGTTGCCCCCATGAGCCGCGAAAGCGGCACCTGGAAAGGACGACGGAGCATCACCGGCGGCCGTGCCGTTGTACGCGAAGCGCTCTACATGGCAGCACTGACCGCCAAACGCTATGAGCCCCGGCTCAAGGAATTTTTTGAATCCCTCGTCAACCAAGGCAAGCCAAGCAAGGTGGCCTTGGTCGCGGTGATGCGCAAGATGCTGGTGATCCTCAACGCCCGCAAGCGGGACACGGAGGCCCAGATGGCCTCCGCCTGACAAGACAGTTGCTACAGA
>NZ_JBRRCR010000173.1:0-1041 GCF_056759115.1 Stenotrophomonas sp. STEN087
TTACTCGATGATGGTGGAGACCACACCGGCGCCGACGGTACGGCCACCTTCGCGGATTGCGAAGCGCAGGCCGGCGTCCATTGCGACCGGGTTGATCAGGGTGACAACCATCTTGATGTTGTCGCCCGGCATCACCATCTCGACGCCTTCCGGCAGTTCAACCGCACCGGTGATGTCGGTGGTACGGAAGTAGAACTGCGGACGGTAGCCCTTGAAGAACGGGGTGTGACGGCCGCCCTCGTCCTTCGACAGCACGTAGACTTCGGCGTCGAACTTGGTGTGCGGCTTGATCGAACCCGGCTTGGCCAGGACCTGGCCACGCTCGACGTCGTCACGCTTGGTGCCGCGCAGCAGCAGACCGGCGTTGTCGCCTGCCTGGCCCTGGTCCAGCAGCTTGCGGAACATTTCGACGCCGGTCACGGTGGTCTTCTGCACCGGACGGATGCCGACGATTTCGATTTCTTCGCCGACCTTGATCACGCCGCGCTCGATACGACCGGTCACCACGGTGCCGCGGCCCGAGATCGAGAACACGTCTTCCACCGGCATCAGGAACGGCTTGTCGACGTCACGCTCCGGGGTCGGGATCCAGCTGTCGAGAGCATCGACCAGCTTGATCACGGCCGGCACGCCGATGTCGCTCTGGTCGCCTTCCAGCGCCAGGCGGGCCGAACCCGAGATGATCGGGGTGTCGTCGCCCGGGAAGTCGTACTTGCTCAGCAGCTCGCGGACTTCCATTTCGACCAGTTCCAGCAGCTCGGCATCGTCAACCATGTCGGCCTTGTTCAGGAACACGACGATGTACGGCACGCCGACCTGACGCGACAGCAGGATGTGCTCGCGGGTCTGCGGCATCGGGCCGTCAGCGGCCGAGCACACCAGGATCGCGCCGTCCATCTGGGCGGCACCGGTGATCATGTTCTTGACGTAGTCAGCGTGGCCCGGGCAATCGACGTGGGCGTAGTGACGGGTGGTGGATTCGTATTCGACGTGCGCGGTCGAGATCGTGATACCACGAGCCTTCTCTTCCGGAGCGGCGTC
>NZ_JBRRCR010000174.1:0-877 GCF_056759115.1 Stenotrophomonas sp. STEN087
GCTGGGTATTGGGTGGGGGGGGGGGGGGGGGGGTCCGGGGCGGCGCTGCAAGTACATCCCTGTAAGCTCGGTCGCCGCATCCATGCGGCTCACGCCCCCGCAACCTCCCCCCTCCCCGCCTTGGACAGTTTCCGGGCGCTTCCAGTAGATCCACGCCACGCGTGGATGGCGCTTTCCCGGGAACCCCGGCATTCACGTCGGCCTTACGGGTCCGCGCCGAAGCTGGCACAGCGGGGGAGACCGCAGCGGTACGTCACGAGGAGGCCCCACATGGAAGGTCTGGCTCCAAGCACCACCGCGTCATCCGCCCGTTCACTGGCGCTGACCGCCACCACGGACGAGCTGTCCTGGATCGCCGCGCTGTGCGATGTCGGCGACGATGCACCGCGCCACCTGGCCCAGCTGAAGGCCCTGCAACGCCAGGGGGGCCGGCTCAGTGAGACGCAGGAATGGTACCCGTTCGAAGTGATCGAACGCGGTGCCAGCCGCCTGCAGCCAGGCCACGAGCGCGAGTTCGTGATCTGCGTGCTGCTGTGGCTGAAGGCGCTGGCCCAAGGCCGCGCCAGCGTGCTGGATCCGCACCTTCACCTGGATGACCGCGCGATGGACATCGAGGCGCTGCCCGATGCCCTGCGTGACACCCTGCTCGATGCATTCATGGATGCGGGGTATTGAGCGGCCCGTAAAACCCCGCTGCCGCTGCGCGCGCCGGGCATGGCCCGGCGCTACCTGACCGGCGTACCCGGTAGCGGCGGGGGCCCCCCCCGGGCAAAAAACAACACCGCGAACAACCGACCACGCCGCCCCCCCCCCCCAGCGGGCGGCCCCGCCCCCCCCCCCCCCCCCCGCCCAGCCCCCCCGCGCCCGGCACCCGCCC
>NZ_JBRRCR010000175.1:0-574 GCF_056759115.1 Stenotrophomonas sp. STEN087
ATGCTCGACTGATGATGGAGCAGTCGAGCATGGCTCGACTCTACAGAAGAGCAGACGGCGGCGGTCAATCGAGGAAGCGCGTGGCCTGTTCCGGGCTGGGCAGGTAGCAGGTGTCGTGCCGGCCGAACCAGCGGTAGCGGTTGCGCGCCAGCGCACGGTAGGCCACGTCGCGCCAGGCGCGCGGCAGCAGGCGCAGCACGCCTGCCACGCGCCACGGGCCACCCAGCCCCGTCAGCACGCGCAGGATCGCATCGGTATCGGTCCAGGCGCCCTGCGCGTCCACCAGCAGGAACGACAGCGGGTCGTTCGGGTCCAGACCGTGGGCGCGCAGCAAGGCACTGCCCTGCGCGCCCTGCATCGCCGCGAAACGGTAGCGCCCCTGCCGGTCGAACCGCAGCAGGAAGCGCACCCAGCGGCTGCACAGGGCGCAGACGCCGTCGAAGACGATCACGGCTGTTTTGGTGGGGGGGGGGCCCCGGATTGGGGGGATAGGGTGGGGGCGCACCGGGCCAATTTGGGGGGGGGGAGATTTAGAACAAAACAAGAGGAGGCGCCCCCCCCCCCCCCCCCCCCG
>NZ_JBRRCR010000176.1:0-479 GCF_056759115.1 Stenotrophomonas sp. STEN087
CTGCAGGCGCCTTCACAAGATACCTGCGCATACTTTCAAAGATCAGGGGAAGTGGCCTCAGCGCCGTTCCCGTGTGCTGCGAAGTTTCCTTCGTAGCGAGCCGCCCATTATAGCCGGCTTTTCCGCTTCGTCAACACCTTTTTTCAAGGCCGTCTCACCGGAGTGGACGTTGTTGCCGATGCTGCTTCGTCGTTGGACCCGAAGGTCTTTCGTCGTTGCGAGCCGCCTATTATGGCAGGCCTTTCAGCTTTGTCAACAACTTGTTGAAGGAACTTGAAGCTCTTCGTGAAGTTGTTACTGCAAGTCCAGGTCAAAACCAGGTGCCTGCAAAAAAAGGAAAACCCCGTTGCGCAAGCAACGGGGTTCTCGGGTGTAAACCCTGGCGATGACCTACTCTCGCATGGCTTGAGCCACACTACCATCGGCGCAGCTGCGTTTCACTTCCGAGTTCGGGATGGGATCGGGTGGTTCCACAGCGC
>NZ_JBRRCR010000177.1:0-307 GCF_056759115.1 Stenotrophomonas sp. STEN087
GATGACCTACTCTCGCATGGCTTGAGCCACACTACCATCGGCGCAGCTGCGTTTCACTTCCGAGTTCGGGATGGGATCGGGTGGTTCCACAGCGCTAATTTCACCAGGGAGACGGTTGCAGCAGCGCTTGCAGCGCCAGCTCGCGATCTTGCCCTTGGGGCGGAAGGTACCCAGAAAAGCAGTGCCTTCACTTAATAAGAAAAAACCCCGCTGCGTGAGCAGCGGGGTTTTTGGGTGTAAACCCTGGCGATGACCTACTCTCGCATGGCTTGAGCCACACTACCATCGGCGCAGCTGCGTTTCACTT
>NZ_JBRRCR010000178.1:0-223 GCF_056759115.1 Stenotrophomonas sp. STEN087
GGGGGGGGGGGGGGGGGGGGGGGGGGGGGGGGGGGGGGGGGGGGGGGGGGGGGGGGGGGGGGGGGGGGGGGGGGGGGGGGGGGGGGGGGGGGGGGGGGGGGGGGGGGGGGGCGGGGGGGGGGGGGGGGGGGGGGGGGGGGGGGGGGGGGGGGGGGGGGGGGGGGGGGGGGGGGGGGGGGGGGGGGGGGGGGGGGGGGGGGGGGGGGGGGGGGGGGGGGGGGGG
>NZ_JBRRCR010000179.1:0-222 GCF_056759115.1 Stenotrophomonas sp. STEN087
CTTGGTCGCGGTGATGCGCAAGATGCTGGTGATCCTCAACGCCCGCAAGCGGGACACGGAGGCCCAGATGGCCTCCGCCTGACAAGACAGTTGCTACAGAAGATCAACAGCAGCCGAGCATGGCTCGGCTCTTATCTCTTCCGACTCTGGCACTTTAGGTGCCGAGAGCCCGGCGCGGACGACCGTTCGGCTCTAGGTCTTTTCGATCGCTCTGTAGCAAGG